>NZ_JBXGSI010000010.1:0-215605 GCF_056790315.1 Sphingobium sp. VMM | reverse complement strand
GAGAGGCCCCCTTGCGAAACTGTAGGGGGCATAGCTCAATTTGCACTTTTATGTCAATGAAAGGCTTATTTTCGCAAGTGAGTAGGCCCGGTCGGCCCAATTGCCTCGAATTGCGCCGCCAGCCTTTCGTGCACGCCTACAACCTGACCTCTTGGGGGCTAGCCACCCTGAAATTGCACCGGTGCAATTTCGGCTCAAGGGCGCCCGCGCCGCGCCAGGAAGCTCTCGCAAAAGCCGGTCCAAGACGCGATCAGTTTGGCGCCCTTCAGCTTCGCTAGCCTCTCACCCATCTGCGCGCGATAGGCGTCGGCAATCAGATCGATGTCCCAACCACCGCCGGCCGAACGGCCAATGGCCGCGAGCGTGTCCGACCCAAATCGGATCGTGCCGTTCGGGAAGGTGACCTCCCCTGCCCCAGTCTTATCCTTTGATACCAAGGCCGCCACCGCCGCCTGCGTGACGGCCTCGACGGCCACAGTCTCGACCTCGTCTTCGCGCCTCGCCTTCCTCCCCGCAGAGTGCCGAGCAATTTCATCCACGGTTGCTATCTGCTCAGGCGCATCCTTTGGCTCAAAACGAAATTCGATCTCGGCGACGGTTCGACCCTGACGGATTTCCCGCCACTCCACACGGAAATGAGCGAGCTGGTCGATTTCGGCCTTCGCCTTTTCGAGAACCTTGCGGCGCAGCTGCGCAAAGTCCTTGTAAACGTCTGGCGCGATGCCGAGCAGCGCACGCAGTGCCGTCATGTCGCCCTTCCATAGCGACTGGCGTCGATGCAACCGCAATGCCCCGATCTCGTACAGCTTTAGCGCATAGGTCGACCGAAAGCCGAGCACCGCCTGCCGGTTCAGGACCGCATAGGTCTCCGATTCCTGAATCAGTTTCCGAGCCTCGGGCGTGAACTCCCACTCGATCCACCCTGCCTCAGCGCCCTCCTCGTCCTCCACTTCTTCGCGCGATGATGAGATCAGAGAAAAGCGCAGCGTCGCCTTCTTGCCGCGCCAGGACTTATCATCGACCGCAAAAAGCGTGCGATGCAGTTCCTCGAGCATATCCGAGATGCGCTCATTGCCCTTGTGGCCGCGGCGAATATCCGCCTTTCGCATCTTGTGCGGGCGGTCCTCCCAGGCATCACCGCCCGCAGTCAAAATCATCAGCGCAAGCAAACGCGAAGCGGTCAGGCTCAGCGACTGGCCTTTGACGAACTTGACCTCAACGATGCTGCCGGGCTTGGCGAACTCGTCGCCGCCCTTGGCCTGCAGGGCGGCAGCCACCCGCATCGCCCGCCCCGGAGAAGCATCATCACCGGCGGGGGAGGGCGTTACAGCGTGGTCTAGGGCTTGTTCGTCATCCATGCCATGAAGTCTGCACCGATTCGTCCGGCGTGGAAGAAAATCTGCCTGACCTGTCCTCTTGCGTCAAGTCAGGGCAGGATAGACGGCGGTTTCGGCCCCCAAGAGGTCAGGATGGAACTTCACCCCGAAACGACAAAACACAAGGAAGTACGCCGAGTCGCGTTTCAAAGCGATCTGACCCTCGCAAACGGCCGCGCGGAGGGCGAAGAACGTCCCTGACGAGCGATATGACGAGCGAATCGCGCCCAACAGAGCCTGGCCCCCATGCGGTCAGGAAAGCCCCAACCGGTCAGGTTGCATCCCCCGATCGGTCAGGAATGAGCCCCCACAAGGGCAGGCAAAATCCCCCGTCCGGTCAGGATAGGCTTGCTCAAGCCCGCAGAAACGCTGGGCTTTCGGCTTCCCGAATCTGAATCCTTTTGAATCGGAAAAGCTTCCGCTGCGAGCAGCGGCGTTTTGATATTTTTATTTTGAGAAAGAGATTGGCGCTGCGCTTGAAGCACACCTTCAATCCCCCTGCCTGGAGGGATACGCGAAGTTGGCCGTCCACGATAGGCTTCCTCGCCAAAGGACGTCACGAATGGAGGGTGCATGATCAACTTCGCCAAGTTCGAGATCATCGGCCGGATCGGCGAAATCGATGCGCGACCGAAAGTCACCCTGCTGTCGGTCTGCGCGAATTACCGCCGTAAGGGTGACGATGACGAATGGCAGGAAGACAGTCACTGGAACCGCGTGAGTGTCTTCAGCGAGGTCCAGCGCAAGCATATCGCCGACCGAGCCCAAGTCGGGGATCTGGTGCGGATTGCCGGGCGGCTCAAGGACAGCTCCTATGAACGCGACGGCGTGACCCATTACACAACCGATCGCATCGTCGAGGAATTCGGTATCCTCGCAGCCAAGGGCATGCCTGGCTGAATTGGCGGAGAGGGGAGGGCGCAACCGGCAGCGGCGCTCCACCACTTTGCAAGGATTAGTTGATGCCCCTAGCTGCTTCCCATCGCGCCAAAGCCATTGTCGAAGCCCTCGGCGGAACGTGGCGCGGGACGCGCGGCGAATGCCGTTGCCCGGCTCATGACGATCATGGCCCCAGCCTGTCAGTGCGCCTGGGCGAACGGGCGATCTTGTTCCACTGCTTTGCTGGCTGCGATACGCGCGACGTTCTGACTGCCCTGCGCCGGCGCAAACTTCACGATGCGGTGCCGCTCACCATGCCGCGCCCGAAGGCGATGGCCGACCATCGCGCTCTCGCGCTTCGGCTATGGAAGGCAAGCCAGCCCATAGCCGGCTCGCCAGCGGCCGATTACCTTGCCGCACGCGGTCTTGCTCCTCCCTATCCGCGTTGTCTGCGCTACAATCCCCGCACCATTGTCGGGGCAGGTGACCAGCGCCGGTTCTTTCCGGCGATGATCGCTGCGGTCGAGAACGATCTGGGCGTCGTGGCCGTCCAGCGGACCTGCCTCGATCTCGCTGACATCTTGCACAAGCCCCTGTCAAAGCCGAAGATTGCCCTTGGCCTGCTTGGCAACGCGGCCATCCGTCTGGCGCCGGCCGGAGAGGAGCTTGGCCTTGCTGAGGGCATCGAGGACGCCCTTTCGGCAATGGCCTGGTTCGGAACGCCAACTTGGGCGCTGGGCGGGGTCGAACGCCTTGGACTCGTCGCCATCCCCGAACGGGTCAAACGCATCATCGTCTATGGTGATCGCGGTGCCGCCGCTGCCGCCATGCTCAAAAAAGCTCGGCCGCATCTCACAGCCCATGGACGCGAACTGGTGCTCCGCCTCCCGGAACGGCACGCGGATTGGAATGATGCTTGGCGTGTCCGCCGGGCCGCCGAGGCGGCCTGAGAGGGGAGGGGGCCTTCAGGCTGATGACCTGGCGCTGATGCCAGGTGTCAGACCCGGAGATACCCCATGGCCACACAACCCCTCGCGCTCACGCTGCCGCTCGATGATCCCGCCCGGACCGCTGCTCAAGGCATAGCCGACCGGCTGTCCGAAGGCCGTTCGGTTGCACGTAACGACCTCCTTGCCGGGATGACCTCCGCCTTCGGTGGCTCGAGCGCGGATGGCTCATGGTCATTGCGCGACGCCTATGATGTGCTCGAACTCGCGCAGATACTCCATCTGAAGAACACAACACTCCCGGCAGATGCGAATGTGCGGCTCGCCCAGCTGATCGCCATGACGGCGGCGCTTCCGACGCACAGCGTGCGTAGCGAAACGCAGGTCGCGTTCCAGCAATTCTCGACACCGGCACCGATCGGCTTCCTTGCCGCCAGGGCAGCCGCGATCACGGCACGCGATATCGTGCTCGAGCCCTCGGCCGGGACCGGGCTCTTGGCCGTACACGGTCATTTTGCCGGCGCTCGCCTTCTCCTCAATGAGATCGATGCCTGGCGCGCGCGTTTGCTGCGTCACGCCTTTCCCGAAGGCAGGCTGAGCACGCATGATGGCGAACTGATCGACGATATGCTCGATCCGCAACTGGTGCCGAGCGTTGTGCTCATCAACCCGCCCTTCTCGCGGAGCCAGGGACGGGGGCGCGACCGCCACGCTGCGCTTCGCCACCTGCGCTCCGCGCTCTTGCGCCTCGCACCAGGCGGGCGCTGCGCCGTCATTCTTCCCGATCGCATCGAGACAGGGGACGCGGATTGGCTGCACGCCACCGCGGGCGTACATCTCCGGCTGCATCTCGGCCTGCCGCCCCATGCTTATGCCAAGCACGGCACCGGGCAAGCGGTTCAGCTCGTTCTCCTCGAAAAGGGCGGGGCAGGGGATTGCGTCCCACGCCAGACCTGTACGACGTTCGGCGCTGCGCTCGCGGCCATCGATGCGATGACGACCCCGTGCGCCCCCACGCCGCAACCGATCTCCCGCCCCAGCGGATTGTTCCGGGGCCTCACGCGGCGGACCCGCCCCGTAAGCTCGCGTGTGGCGGTAACCCTGCCCACGACCCGCGCGGTCGCCTATCACCGTCTCGACGCGCCGGCGCCCGCGGGCGAACCGCAAGGGATTTACCTGCCCTATCGGCCGAGCCGTCTGCTGATTGCCGATGCCCGTGAGCACCCAAGCGCGCTGGTCGAATCGCAGGCAATGGGATCGATTGCCGCACCCCCGGTCGCTTATGAACCCGTGCTGCCGGCCAGGATCTTGGACGACGGCCTGCTCTCGGACGCGCAGCTCGAAACGCTGATCTACGCTGGCGCGGCGTTCGAGCGTGACCTTCCGGGCCGGTTCGTATCTAGCGAGGAGGGGCATTCGCTGTCGCCGGCAGAGGCCGGCAATGCCTATCGGACGGGCTTTTTCCTTGGCGATGGCACGGGCGCCGGCAAGGGGCGGCAGGTGGCGGGCGTCATCCTCGACCAGTGGTTGCGCGGCAACCGCCGCCACCTCTGGATATCCAAGAGCGAGACGCTGATCGAAGACGCGCGGCGCGACTGGTCGGCGCTTGGCGGCTTGCCGCTCGACATCCAGCATCTCAACCAGTGGAAGCTCGGCACCCCGATCGCGCTGGGCGATGGGATCCTCTTCCTGACCTATGCCACCCTGCGCTCCAACCGCGGTGACAGGGGCACGCGGCTGCGCCAGCTGATCGAATGGATGGGTGAGGATTTCAGCGGCGTCATCGTCTTCGACGAGGCGCATGAGATGGCCGGGGTGGCCGGTGGCGAGGGCCGGTTCGGCGCCACGAAAGGGTCGGAACAGGGCATCGCCGGCGTCCGCCTGCAAAATCTCGCTCCGCGCGCCCGGATTCTCTACGCCTCGGCGACGGGCGCCTCGGACGTCAACAACCTCGCTTATGCGACACGCCTCGGATTGTGGGGACCGCACACGGCCTTCGCCGATCGGCGAGCCTTCGTGGAATCGCTGCGCCGCGGCGGCATCGCGGCCATGGAGCTGATCGCCCGCGACCTCAAGGCGCAGGGCCTCTACGTCGCGCGGGCGCTCAGCTTCGCTGGCGTTGAATATGACATCCTCGAGCATCGGCTCAGCGAAGAACAGATCGCCGTCTACAATGCCTATGCCGATGCCTGGGCGATCATTCACAACAATCTGCAGGCCGCGCTCGCCGCCACGCGCGTCACCGACGGTTTCAGCGGTGCCACCTACAATAGCGGCGCGAAGGCCGCGGCATTGTCGATCTTCGAATCGACCAAGCAACGCTTCTTCGGCCAGATCCTGCTGTCGATGAAGCTGCCGTCGCTGATCCCGGCGATCGCCGCCGATCTCGCGCGCGGCGACTGCGCCGTGGTCCAGCTCGTGTCGACGTCAGAAGCGATGCTCGATCGTGCCCTTGCCGACCTGTCCCCTGAGGAGCGCGCTTGGCACACCGCGGCGCCACGGACGAGACGATCCGGCGCTACCGGACCGATATCAGACGGCTCATGCCAATGCTGGGCGAGCCTTCGCAATGGGATGCCGCCGGACTCAGGAGCGCATTCCAACGACGAAGCAAGGAGACGCCGGGGTCGGCATCGCTGCTCGTCACGATAATGAGGAGCTACATCCGGTTTCTGGTCGTGCGTGGCGAGTGCCGGCCGGCATTGTTGCATGCAGTTCCATCAGTACAGCGCTACCGCCTTTCGACGCTGCCGCGCCACGTCGACCCGGCAACGATCGAGAGGATCATTGCGGCCTGTCCGACAGATCGTCCGGTGGAAGTCCGGGACAAGGCCATCATTCTCCTGCTCGCCAGGCTCGGCCTGCGGGCTGCCCAGCTCACATCGAGCCCCTGGCGCTGTTCGGCCAGGACGTTGCTGGCCGCGCTGCCTTCGTCGCGGAAGCCGACGATAGAGAAGCTCGCGGCGGCCGCTTGCAGCGTCGAGTGGTCCCGGACATAGCCGCTGGCGAACACGGTCCGGTGCGCGATCAGGAATATCGCGAGGTCGAGCGCGAACCCCGCGTCCGAGGCGACATGGGACGCCAGGATCTGCCGCCGCTGCGTCGCGAGTTCGTCGACCAGCGTCGCGCTGAGCCGGGAGGTCGCGACCTTGCCGGACGGCGCCTCGGGTTCGCCGTCCTCTCCCGCCTGACGAATGGCGCGCTCGCTGAACATGCGGCTGTGCATCCGCACATCCATCTGACGGTGGCCACCGAAGGTGCGGACGGTAGGCGGTTCAACCCGCGCAAGGCCGACCTCCATCATATGCGAGAGACATTCGCGCATGAGCTACGGGCGCGCGGCATCGCGGCTGAGGCGACGCCCAGACGCGCACGCGGTCACGTTCAAAAGCGTGTGCGCTCTGCAGCGCTGCATCTCGATGCTCGGATCGGTCAGGAGGGGCGCCGGCTCAATATGGATGAACTCAACGTGCTGCGCGCCCGGGCCTTTGCGCACGCGCGCGATGAGGAACGGCGGCCGCAAGACGTGATGGCGCTGGTTCGCCAGAAGCAGATACGCGGTGCTTATGCGGAGGCGGCGGTGGCGCTTGCACGTACCGGCGAGGCCGACGACCAGGCACTTTCCGACGAAATTGCGGGTTTCCTGGCGGCTATGCCGCCGGCGGTCTCCCGACGTCTGGCCCTGGCCCGCGAGATGATGCAGGGGCGGCAAGCGACACAGCCGGCGCGCGAGCTGGAGGGTGGAGCTGGTCCCGAGCGGCCAGTGCCGGAGCGTGGGCGGGAGCGTTGATTCGCATGGGCGGTTGATCTTGCGAAGGGATGCTCCCCCTACCATGTGCTGAAATGTCTTGGAAAGTCGAGGGAACTGGCGCTTTCTGTGGTCACGGCTTGTTAGAAAAAACCATGCTATTATCTAACACACAGGAGCATGGACATGTCTGCGGTGGCTGATCGGATTATGAAGCGTGTGCGCGGCAAGGGCCGTGGCTGGGTGTTTACGCCCAAGCAGTTCGTCGACTTCGGCACGCGCGGCTCGGTCGACATGGCGCTGTCGCGTCTCGCGCATGCCGGTGACATCCGTCGGATCGGCTGTGGTCTCTACGACTATCCCCGCCAGCATGACAAGCTTGGTGCCCTGAGCCCGGATCCCGGGCAGGTGGCCCAGGCGCTCTCCGCGCAGAGCGGCGATGCGCTCGCGCCGTCGGGAGCGGCGGCGGCCAATAGCCTTGGTCTCTCGACACAGGTGCCCGCCCGGGCGAGCTACGCCACCAGCGGTCGCACCCGCACCGCCAAGGCTGGCGGCCGCAGCGTTACCTTGAAGCACAGCCGCGCGCCGGTGCTCGACGCGCCGGAGTCTGTGAATGCGATCGTTCAGGCGCTCGCGCATCTGGGGAAGGGCAATATCGACGCGGATGCGATCGGGCGCTTCGCCGCGCGGCTCGACGATGCCGGTACGCGTGCGCTCGTCGCGGGCCGCCCGGCCATGCCGGGCTGGATGGGCGACATTGTCCTGAAGATTCAGGCGTCGCGGAGAGATAGGTCATGCAGGGAGAAAGGGTAGCGCCGCTGGCGCCACCAGCAAATCTCCAGATGCAGGGTCGGGCACAAGGATGGGTACGGCCGGATAAAGTGTCGGCCATGTCGAATACTTGGCGATCCATGTCGCGGCGCTTGGAGACAGCCAGCCCGTCAAGGTCGTGATACTCGCATAGCGCTGCGCGAGCGGAAGCGCGATGATGGGTTCATAGTGGGCGACGCGGTTGCGCAATATACGCAGGTCGCGCAAGTCCCGCGCGATCACACCGCGCTGTACGCCTTTGGCCTGAAAGATGGGTCGCAGGCTTTGCCAGAGGTGGTGTGACTTGGGGCCGAAGAGTGACGCCCAGAAGCCGAAGTTCAACTCCGCTACGATCTGCGGACGGGTCGCTGCCTTCCCGTCTTTCTGTAGCGTTTGCCGTGCTTTTGCGATTGCGCCCGTCTGATAGTTCGTCACAAGGATCGCAGGATCGTCGATCCAGGCGGCGCCATGTTGGGCCGCAAGCCGCGCGTCCGCCATGTTACGCAGCACGACCTCGAGCATGTGTAGAGGGCCATAGAGGGCTGCGGAAAGCTGCACATTATAGGTGTACAGGCGCTCTGCGAGCGTCTGATCGGCTCCGGCCCACTTCAGATAAGTGTCGAAGCGGTCAGCGGACAAGGCATGAACGAACGTTGGCACGGGAACCTTTTCACTTGATTTTTAGGCACCCTTGCGCCATATGAACTGGGTATCCCCCGGCGGTCCCTGCTTTGCAAACCGTCGGGGCACTTTATTTCTAGACATCGTCGATTCGATCTTCAATGCCGTTGCTGGAGCAGCGCAGCGTGAATGAACTCGCGCGCCGCCGGCATGCGACGAGATTTTGCGTGATCACAGCGAAATACATCCCGTGGGACCCGATTGGCGCGATGCCCGACGACCGAAAGGACGGTCGCCTCATGCTGCTCTGGGAAGGAGATCGCCCCGTAATCGGCCGATGGGATGACGGGCGTAAGGGATGGGAAGCTCCGGAAGGCATGCACCTTTTCGAGGAGATCACCTATTGGGCGGATATCAATTCACCGGAATGACCCTTGCTCTTTCAGATGATAAATGATTGATATAAAACGATAAAAGTTTGATAATATATCTTATGTTAAATTAATGACGTTCTTGTGAACCAGTGCTTTCCAATGCCGAGTGATTGGGCGTATCCCCACCCTGGGGCGACCGCGCCGCACTTCCCGAGGTTGCGCGGCGACGGTCTTTGCAGGATTTTACCCTACGGACTGGAGGAAAGATTCCTCCGCGTCATCGATCAAATCGTTATCTTCACCTTCTTCCGGCACATTGCCACTATAAGCCGTTTTCCCCATCGCTTGCTCAATGAGGCCAAGGAGGCGTTTTTGACGGTCCTCCATGAAGGCTTCGAACTTGTCGCCTCGCAACAGGTCCGGAGCGATCAGGTGGCTGCTCAGATAGCCATCGAGCGCATCAGACGCGATCGGCGGCGTGGAGCTGTTCCCCTGCTCTAGCTTGGCTAAATATTCTGAAGGCGCGACGCCGCCGATGATACGGTTGGTTCTGTATGACAGTGGCGTCTTGTTGATGATGGAGTCGAATATAACGGGTTTGATGTTCCGCGCTTTGCACCAGTCCTGCGGGAAGATGTGGTGAATATCGACGTTTTCACCGAAGAAGACCGTATGGTCGAATTTCTGGCCTGATCGGAAATCCTGTGCCCCCTCCTTCATCAGCAGGACGTTGACACCCTTGTAGGCGGCGGAAAGCCGCATCCGCATTGTCTTGAGGCGGTCGGCCCGGAAGATGGTTTCGCTCACTGTCGAAGGCTCCGGCCAAGATCGAGAAGATCGGGATCGCACCGTCACTGGTCGCGCGCCGGGTCGATGGGAGTGCCCTGGTCGAGCGCACCTGGACACAGGGCGCGGACCTGACCCATGCGGAACTCCTCAAGGATCTGTTCGACTGGGCCATCGATCACCTCGAAGGCCGGGAAGTGATCGCGATCGGGCACCGCGTCGTTCATGGCGGGATGCGTTTCGCTACGCCGCGGCGCGTCGATGCGGGCCTTCTCGACGAACTCGACGCGCTTTGCCCGCTCGCACCGCTCCATCAGCCGCACAATCTGGCCGCGATCCACGCAATTGCAGTCATGGCGCCAGACCTTCCCCAGATCGCCTGTTTCGATACCGCGTTTCACCACGACAAGCCCGAGGTCGCCGCGCGGCTCGCGCTCCCCCGCACGCTGCATGAGCAGGGAATCCGCCGCTATGGATTTCATGGACTGTCCTACGAATATATCGCCGGGCAGTTGCGAACCATCGACAGGGCGCTTGCCGATGGGCGGGTGATCGCGGCGCATCTCGGAAACGGCGCGAGCCTGTGCGCGATGCGGGACGGGAAGAGCATCGACACGACCATGGGGTTCTCGACCCTCGATGGGTTGATGATGGGAACGCGTTGCGGGACGCTCGATCCGGGCGTCGTGCTTCACCTTCAGACGCAACTGGGCATGGGCGCGGACGAGGTCGACGACCTGCTCTACCGGAAATCCGGCCTGCTTGGTGTTTCAGGCATATCCAGTGACATGCGTGTCCTGACGGCAGACCCGAACAGGCAGGCCCAGGAGGCTGTCGAGCTTTTCGTCTGGCGGGCTGTCCGCGAATTCGGCGCGCTCGCCGCATCGCTCGGCGGCGTTGATGGTATCGTCTTCACCGCCGGGATCGGCGAGAACCACGCGGAGATCCGCAGGCGTATTTGCGAACGGCTCGGCTGGCTGGGACTGTCCATCAATGATGCTGCGAATGCCACCAATGCCCTTTGCATCTCCGGCAGGGAGAGCCGCGTGAAAGTCCTTGTCATTCCGACCGACGAGGAACGGATGATTGCCGATCATACACTGGCCGTTCTGCGGTCGGAATCGTGATCCGGGCGTTACCGGTTCGCCCATCACCGCATCGTCACCCTCCCGGCCTGACCTTCGCGACCAAGTCTATCGGTCCTCGTCACCGTCCTCGGACAGCCAGGCCCGCGCCGCATCCTCGCCATCCAATGGGAAATGGCGCAACTCCATCTTGAGCAGAGGATCGAAAAGTTTCACCAGAGTAGCCAGCCAATCCGGTCCGCCGACGATCGCATAGCGTGACACACGATGCAGCAGGGAGAACTTGCGTTCGACAGTTTTCGGATCAGCCAGGATTGCCGGTTCGAAGCCGTCATAGCGCTTCATCCGGACCAGTATTTTCAGCGGCGAATCCGACTGGGCGACCTCGAAAAGATGGGCGTACAGGCCATCGAGTTCATCCGCCGTAATCCGACCGTCTACCTCGAACGCCTGGATGTCGTCGTCGTCAGAAATGCGGCGGACAGCCTGAGGGTGCGGGGTATCGAACTCACCCTTCACCCAGGCGAGCGCGCGGTCACGCTGGGCGACCGGATAGACCTCGTAAGACACGTAAGGCAGTAGCGCGCTTTCGATGCGTGACGCAATGCGGACCCAGGACTGATCCGTGACGATGGCAATCCGGCCGAACTGCCTGAGCCGCACCAGATAATGGAAAACATGGCGAAGGTCGAAAAGCAGCGCATCGGGAGCAATGGATTCGAGGCCCAGCACTTCAACGAAGATATGGACCTTGCCGTCGCGCGCGAACGCTTCGTCCAGCAGCCGGAAGGCGAGCTCCATTTCGTCCTTTTCGATCCGTCCGCCTACCGACAGGGCGATGATATCCTTCCCGTCTATCAGTTGCGTGAGCATGGTTATGTCCTTCCGTGTTCGAGCCGAAGCCAAGTTGAGCGCTATGATTTGGCTACGCTGCCAATCGACGTAACCCTCTGCGGACACCGACCGACCATCTTATTGCCATGACAAATCCACCGGAGATTACTGGATCGGAGGCCGGTAATCGGCGTTCTTGAGAGTCAGCATGTAAGCTGCAAGCGCATCGATTTGCTCCGGCGCGATTTCGAAGTTCATGATCTCGGGGAAATTATGCGAATTCCGGAGCCATGGGTTCAAGGTGCGGGCGGTCAGTCCGGGGGTGTTGATGATCGCCTCAAACGATGGCGCCTCCGGTTTGGGCGAGATACCAGTATCGATCGCATGACAGGCCGAGCAATGCTTTTGGGCAAACGCCAGTCCCTGCCGCTGGACCGCCAATTCGGTTCGGTTGCTTTCCTTTGCAGGCCTGGCCTGTCCGGTCGCGATTGCTCCGCTGACAACCACGACGGCAATCAGGATCTTCAAGCGCATCGCAAGTTCCAGTAGCGGCTGTCATGGGCGGCGTCCGCGACCGCACGTTCATGATCGATGAAGCAGGTCACATCGCTTGTCCCGGGTTCCGAGCCATGCCCTGCGCCATGGCGCTGAGCGCTTCGGCCATCTTGCCGGCAATCACGGGCTCTACTGGCGATGCCGTGATCGCGCGGCGCATGGCATCCACCCACTGGTCTGCCGTTTCCCGAGTGATGGGCAGACGTGCATGCGCGGACATCATGCAGACGCCCGGATGTTCGACGAACCAATCGCGCGGGCCGCCTAACCAGGCGTTGAGGAAGCCGGCAAGAGACACGCGCATGGATGCGAGGTCCTCAGCGTGAAGGTCGCGCAATTGTGCGTAGGCGGGGTCAGCTTCCATCAGGTCGTAGAAGTGATCGGTAATCTGGCGAACGATCCTTGCTCCACCGATAAGATCGAAAGACGTCTGCGATTGCTCGGCTACGGTCATCTGGTCTTCCTTTGCCTGATGGGCCTATGCGGATATCAATGTATTCAGGCGTGTCACGGTTCTGACGGTGATTGTGCCTTGATTGCGTGCGTGGCTATCCAGGCACGCAGAAATGTCACAGATTCTGTCAGATCACGGAGGCCAGCGACCACGCCCGCCGCAAAGCTCCTCCAGGGCTGATCGCAACCGCGCCAGCGTATAGGGCTTTTGAATCACGTCGCGGACCCCGCGCTGCATGATCTCCACCACCAGGCGGACGGGTGGTGCGGCGATCTGCAGAATGATCGGCTTTTTCCTAATAAAATCGGCATTCTGATCGAGTGTGGCGATTAATTGCGGCAATGGGAGACCATCAAGAAGAACGACGTAGGGAGAGGTAAGCGGTGGTCGGCCCAGAAATGTCTCGAAATTTTCAACACTGCCAAGCCAGGTGACCGGACCGCTCGTCAACTGCTTGGCGATGGCAAACTCCTCGTCCGGACCAATGCCTATGAGATGCGTGGGACACGCGTCAGCCACGGCGCCTTCTGCGCGGGCAAAGCCATCATTCATTGGGCGCCCTGCGACCAAGTCCGCGCGGGCTGAGGCTCAGCAAATGAGGGAAATCTCGAAGCATCAGACCATCATCTCCAGCCGTCTGTTGGCACAAAGGCAAGCGCGATCAGGAATGGGCGGTTGCCTCGCCCGCACCTGTCAATCGAGCAACGGTCGCGCCGAGCACATGTTCGCGAAAGGGCTTCTCGAGGACCTGGCTGAAACCATGCGCCAGGGCTCGCTCGGTGAGATCAGCCGATGGAAATGCGGTGATGAGCACCGCTGGACCGGACCAGCCTCTTTCCCTCAAATGGCAGAACACCTCGATCCCATCGGTTTCGTCCAGTCTGTAATCCGCGATAAAGCAGCAGGCATCGCAGGCGGTCGGATCGGCAAGGAGCGCGGCTCCGGCTGCGTAGGCCCGAACATCGAAACCCCGGGCACGAAACAGAAGCTGTAACGATCGGCGAACCCCGGCATCATCCTCCAACAGGAGAAGCCGCGGACGTTCCCCCGTCGGGGATGTAATTCTTTCACTTGTCATGACACACCATCAAATCCAGCGACCATGCTGATTGATTGCGAATGTCAGGAAATCGGCGACGGGTCGCTACGTAAGTGTCCGAACCCTTAGCCGGTCACGCCCGCGGAAAATGCGATACGAAGGGCTTCCGACAGGCTGCGGACACCCAGCTTGATCATCAGATTGGCGCGATGGACTTCTACCGTGCGCGGCGAAATGCCGAGATCAAAAGCGATGGATTTGTTCGGCAAGCCCTGGGCCAGGCCCTTGAGGACGTCCTGCTCGCGCGCAGAGAGTCCCGCGATGAGGATAGTCGCATCGGCCGCCCTGCTCGCCCTGCCTTCGGCATCGGCAAGGCGCTCAAAGGCGGTTTCGACGGCCGTGATCAAGGCCGCCTTTTCGAACGGCTTCTCGATGAAATCGACCGCCCCGGCCTTCATCGCGCGAACGGCGATCGTGACATCGCCATGACCCGTCAGGACGACAACAGGCATGGATATGCCACGCGCGTTCAGTTCCTGCTGGACTTCCAGGCCGTCCATCTCGGGCATGCGGACATCAAGCAGGATACAACCCTGCTCGGTATGCTTGAAATTCTTGAGAAATTCCACGCCGGAAACCCACGGCGTCACCGAAAAACCCGATTTCTTCAGCATGAAACCAGTCGAGCGGCGGATCGAGTCCTCGTCATCGACTATGTGAACAACACGCTTTGCATCCATCCAGCTTCTCCGCCTCCGTCCTTATCAAAGTAAAATGGAACTGTGTACCGCCCCCTTGTGCTGGCTCCATCCAAATGCGGCCGCCATTGGCCTCGACGATAGTTCGACAAATCGAAAGACCAAGCCCCATGCCTTCCGCTTTCGTGCTCACGAACGCCTTGAAGAGCTGGGCTGCGACGTCAGGCGCTACGCCAGGCCCGGTGTCAGCCACCGTCACGCGAACAAATCCCGGCTGATCGGGCGCCGTCCGGATCGTGAGAAGACGGCAGGTCGCCGTGCTCATCGCATCCACCGCGTTGCGGATGAGGTTGACCAGGACTTGCTGGATCTGGATCTTGTCGACCAGCACGCTGGCTGCCTCATCATCAATATCGATCCGGGTTCCGATCGACTTCTCGCCGGCGCCCATCAACCCGAAAGCCGCGGACTCGTTGATCAGGTCCGGCAAGCTCTCGACAGTCTTTTCGACCTCGCCGCGAGAAACGAAATCCCGCAGGCGACGAACAATGTTGCCGGCCCGCATGGCTTCTGCGGCGGCATCCTCCAGCGCCTCGATGATTTCGGGCAGTTCGTCGGGATCCGGCTCGGCCAGCAAATCGCGCACGGCTTCAACATAGTTCGCAACCGCTGTGATCGGCTGGTTGAGTTCGTGAGCAAGGGTCGACGCCATGGTTCCCATCGCGCTGACCCGGGCGACGTGGATAAGCTCAGATTGAAGCTCCTCAAGCCGCTCCTGCGTCCGGTGACGGTCCGTCAGGTCGCGGATGAAGCCGGTGAAGACGCGTTCGCCGTCGCCGGTTGCCTCGCCCACCGACAGTTCCATCGGGAATGTGGTCCCGTCCTTGCGCATCGCGAAGACCACCCGGCCGATGCCGATGATCCGGCGTTCACCCGTCGTGAGGTAGCGCTCGAGATAGCCGTCATGGCGCTCGCGATAAGGCGAGGGCATGAGCATGCTGACATTGGCTCCCAGGACTTCGGTCTGTGTGTAACCGAAGAGACGCTCGGCCGCAGCGCTGAAGGACAACATTTTTCCCCGTTCGTCGATGACGATCATCGCATCGGGAACAGTCGACAGGATGGAGCGAAGATGCGACTCGCTGTTGCGCAGGGCGCTTTCGGCAGCGCGCTGGTCGGTAATGTCGCGGACGACGATGGCAAAGCCGCGGACCGTTCCGTCCAGGTTCTTCAACGCCGTAATCGCAATGTGAGCGAGAAATTCGCTGCCGTCCTTGCGGACGCGCCAGTCGTCCATCTCTATCTTGCCGCGCGTAACCGCCTCTGCACGGATCGCTGCCGGCTTGCCGGCGGCCACGGCGTCATCGGGATAGAAGAGGTCCGCCGGTCTGCCGATCATTTCCGCGGCGGTCCAGCCCTTCAGTCGCTGGGCACCCTCGTTCCAGATCGTAACGTTCCCGTCCGGATCGAGCATGTAGATGGCGTAGTCCTGCGCGCCGTCGATCAGGAGGTTCAGCTCTTCGGCGAGGATAACCGCGCTGTCGGCGAGTTCGCGCGTGACCGTGACGGTACGGTGGTGATTGCGCCACAGGAGGAACATCACGAAGAGAAAAATCACGACAGCCATCTGCTGGCTGGCTGTGGTGGGCCAGCCGTCGATGACGACGAGCGACGCAAGGGTTATCAGCGTGACGCTCGAGATCACGAACAGGTGAGGTCGGAGCGCCACGAGCACCATACCCGCAACGCCCAGAGTCACAAAATAGTGGACGCGCTCATCAACGTGCTCGGCGAGCTGCTCGCGGGTCACGAAAGCGATGATGACGATCGCGAGACCTGCGAGAGCCGCCGTTATGAGCTGGGTGCGGATAGGGCGGTTGGCGAGCAGCGTTGCAGCGGCCAATGCCCGCGAAAAGGCGCCCTTCCGCTCCGATGACCGGCTGATGTCCGGGATTGCTTCATCTCCTTGCCTTGGTGAAAGGAACCGCACCGCGCTGATCTCCCCCCCTTTTTTCGTCCCTTTTTCTATCAATCGAGCCCAAATTGAGCCATCGAAAGTTACGAGGCCCAGGGTCGGGGGAGTTGCGATGGGTCGTCGTCAGCTCTGCTGAGGTTCTGAATTCAGGTCCTCCACCGACAATTGGAACAAATGCGGATTCCCTTGGCCACCGCTGGTAGCTAGACCCCTTGCGTGGATCGTCGACGAATCCGAACGATCAATAGACAAGGATACCCTGTGGCGCCGCATTGGTTCATTCGGCAAGTTTGGGAAGGGTTGGATGCGGAGGCAGGCCAATCCGTGCGCCCCGCCATGCGTCATTCGGTCAACCTGTGTCTGACACGGCAAGTCTGTGAACATGCCTGACATGGAATTGCTGCGTACCCTGGCGGCTTCTCTTGCAATCGGGATCCTGATCGGCATCGAGCGGGGCTGGCGGCAGCGGGATGCGAACGACGGAAGCCGAGTGAGCGGACTCAGGACATTTGGTCTGCTTGGCCTCACTGGCGGGCTCGCCGGGCACGTCCCGGATCTTCTGGCCGCCGCCATTGCGCTCGCTGCGCTGTCGAGCCTGGTCCTCGGCTATCGCAGCGCCCTCGCACGCGAGGGGAGCCTTTCGGTGACCAATACCCTGGTCGGCATCGTCACCTTCGCGCTGGGTTACATGGCCGCCAAGGGCCAGGTCAGCGAGGCGCTGGCGGTCGCAGCCGTGACGACACTGCTTCTCACGCTGCGGGCACAGGCCCACGCCATGCTCAAAGGCATGACGGCACAGGAAGTCGATTCGATCGCGCGCTTTGCACTGGTGGCGCTTGTGATCCTGCCGTTGCTCCCGGACCGAAATCTCGGTCCCTATGATGCCTGGAACCCCCGCCAGATCTGGATGGTGGTGGTCGTGGTCCTCGGCCTCTCCTTTGCTGGTTATGTCGCGACCCGTCGGCTGGGGTCTGGAAAGGGGATCATGATAACCGCGTTGTGTGGATCTCTTGTGTCCTCAACGGCCGTGACCGTGACTTATGCACAGCGATTGCGCCAGAAGGACGGACCGGAAGCGCCACTTATAGCAGGTATCGCGCTTGCATCGCTGGTGATGTTTGTCCGTGTCCAGTTGCTGTCGATCACCCTCATCCCCTACGCAGCCCGTTCGCTGGCTCTGGCCATGGTCCCCGCGTTCATTGTCGGCGGATTGACGACATTGCTTGCGCTTCGCGCGCGCAATGCCGAGGCAAGCGCCAGCGAGGTGAAGCTCGGCAACCCGCTCGATTTTGGACCCGCGCTGCTGCTTGCGGGACTGGTGGCGGTGATGGCCATCCCAGCCCGCTGGGCGCTCGAACAGTTCGGCGACCAGGGCATCATCGTCGTGTTGGGTCTGACCGGCATGTGGGATGTCGATGCGGCAGTCCTCACCCTCGCGGGGATGCCCAAGGATATTCTCGACGGAACAACGGCAGGCCTGGTGCTGGCGGTCCCCGTACTCGCAAACACAGCATTGAAGGGCGTTCTGGCGCTCGGGATCGCCGGACCGCGCCAACAGGGCTGGAAGGCGTCCGCCCCCTTGTTCGCCTCGGTGCTCGCCTCAGGCGTCGGCATCGCGGCGCTTCTCTCGCTCAGATAGAATTAGGCGCTGGCAGGATATTCCTCCGGCCGCACACCCGGCACGAAATCAGGCTGGCTTGGGATGATTTCAGGGGCATTCGGCATGGGCGTTTCCCGAGGCTGTGGAGGCACGGGGGTCTCGGGCGGGGCCGAAGGCTCGATAATGTCGGGCTTGGGTTCACCACGTTGCGTATCCATGCGGGCGTTGCTCCTTGTTGGCTGACCACGCTGCGCATTTCCACGCCGCCCACGGCGCACATGCACCGGAACTTGCCTTCCTGCGGGCGCTGGCAATCCCACCTGACGAGTGAAGCCAATGTTGAGGACAAGCGGTATCATGAGCACGGCAACCGTACCCCGGCCAGCTGCGCTACGAAGCCGAAACCTGGCGTGACAGGATTGTGCGAAATGGCGAACTCGGTCGAGGCCATTACCGTGCGTGCCATCCAGAACGGATGCGCGTTCCTGCTGGCTCATCCCTTTTCCCGTGTCGGCAACGGTAACCCATAACCGGCGTCCGGCGCGCTTGGCTCGCACAATGATGCGCCCCCCGGTTGCGAGGGCGGTGCGCGCATTGGCGACAAGCTCGACAAGCGCTGCATCAAGGGCCGACGCATCAAACCTGACGAGAGGCTTCGCCGCTGAGTCCCTTATTACAACCTGCGCTCCGTCGCCGGTTTGAGCGTCGAGAAGCAATTGCAGCGCCTCGAGATGCTGGTTGAGGTCGAACGGACGAACCATCGGAATGATTTCCCTGGCAGGCAGAGCGGTCATCAAAGCACCTCTGCGGCGCGCTGTTCCCGAGGTCGTATCGAGGAGCATACGATGCTTCTCGGGAGAAGCACTGTCCTCAAGCACATGGCGTGCCGAACTGACGATTCCGAATAATCGCTGAGGTCATGGATATTCTCTCGCTCCGCGATCGCGGAGCGCGCCCCTTGAGCGTGCGCCCTTCGATCCTTGTGACTTTGTCACTGAGGGCAGGCTCGCGTGAATTGGGAAAGTTACGTAGCGGGTTGCATGAGCAAGCAGGCATGTGGCGTTACCATGCGCGGCCTCCGTAGATTTCCGAATAGAGGCGCCGTGGCCAAGGATATTATTTTCGCTACACTCGAGAGCCGGTTGATGGAGCAACGGTTCGTGTCGTTCTACGGCAAACTTGTTTCTGCCGATCGCTGGCCTTCGGGTTCCCGTTCGAAGGAGATGCGCAATGACTAATCAGGTTCCAATTTCCGGGTCAAAAGGAACTCCTGTCAGCCAGCCTCGGGACCGTCCGATGGATTGGCTACGTGGCGAGATAGACCGGCTGTTCGAGGATTTCGGCCGACCCGCATCGAGCATTTTCAGCTTCGGCAATCGATCGCCGGCAGCGCCCGTTCCAGCCGTCGAACTGGTGGATGACGACAAGGCCTATCGCTTAACCGCCGAGCTGCCTGGCCTCAGCGAGCAGGATATCGCGGTCAGCATCGCCGACGGCGTGCTCGATATCTCTGGCGAGAAGAAGGAGGAGAGCGAACGCAAGGACAAGGGTTACCTGTACAGCGAGCGCCGCTATGGTTCATTCCACCGGCAGGTCTCACTGCCGAGTGATGTCGATCAGAACGGGATCACCGCCCAGTTCAAGGATGGTGTCCTGACCGTGACCCTGGCCAAGGACGAGAACGTGCCTGCACGCAGTCGCAAGATCGAGATCGGCAAGGCATAGACCGCAGATGACGGCGTCGGCAGGACCGATCGGCGAGACCGAACAGCAGGCCGATGTCGTCACCTTCCTGGAGACGCCGGGCGCCCTCGCGCCTGGCGAAACCGCGCGCCGGATAGATACGCATGCGGCGCACATATTCCTGGCCGGCGATCGCGCCTGGAAGCTCAAGCGAGCCGTCCATTACGACTATCTCGACTTTTCGAGTCCGGACAAACGTCATGCCGCGCTGGACACAGAACTGACGCTCAACCGCAGGACGGCGCCATCGCTCTATCTTGCGGTTCGCCCCATTTCCCGGGATGGCACTGGCAAGCTGAACCTGAACGGGCAGGGAGACACCGTCGACTGGCTCCTCGAAATGGTACGCTTTGCTGACGGGGCCCTGCTCGAGGAAGTTGCCGCCCGCGGCGAGTTGGATGATCGGCTGGTCACAAAGCTCGCCGATCAGATCAAAGCATTTCATAACGATGCTGAGCAATACCGCGCGCAGTCAGGGCGCGATCATATCGCGGCAGTAATCTCGGGAAATCGGGCGAGCATGGCGCGCTTTGGCGAGATATTGCCGGCTGCGACCGCAAGCAGTTTGGTGGAGCGACAAAGGGAACAGGCCAAGTGCCATGCCGAACTGCTGGATGCCCGTGCCCGACAGGGACGCGTCAGGCACGCACATGGCGACCTGCATCTCGCGAACATCGCGGTGATCGACGATGAGCCCGTCTTGTTCGATTGCCTCGAGTTCGATCCGACGCTTGCGACGACCGATGTGCTGTATGACCTCGCCTTTCTCCTGATGGACCTTTGGGCGCGCGGGTTTCAAGCTCAGGCGAATCTTCTGCTGAACCGCTACCTGGACGTTTCTCCGCAAGATGAGCCGGGCATAGCGCTCATGCCCTTGTTTCTTTCCATCCGCGCGACCATCCGGGCTCATGCATTGGCAGCACAAGCCGTAGCGTCGCCGGATTTGGACCTCGCGGCCAAGGCTCTGCATTATCTCGCGCTCGCCGATGATCTGCTCGCCCCCGTGTCGCCGCGCCTCGTGGCGATCGGAGGGCTTTCCGGAACCGGAAAGTCGACCATCGCCAAGCTGGTGGCTCCTTGCCTGGGGCGGGCTCCCGGCGCCAGAATTCTAAGGTCGGACGTCTTGCGCAAGCGGTTGGCGGGCGTGCCGCCGGAAACCTCGCTTCCCAGAGCCTCATACACCTCGATAGCGAGTGCGGCAGTTTATGGTGAGTTGGAACGATTGGCCAGCCACACCCTGCAAGCGGGGCAAGCCGCGATAGCGGACGCGGTCTTTGCAAGGCCCGAGGAACGCGATGCGATCAGTCAGGTCGCACGGCGCCAGGGCGTTCCATTCGAGGGTATCTGGCTCGAGGCTTCGCCTGATCTATTGAAGCAACGGATCACAGCGCGCGCGAACGATGCCTCGGACGCCGATGCCGCCGTGGCCGAAGCGCAGGCGCACTATGACATTGGCGGCGTTCACTGGCACAAGGTGCGAGCGGACGGCGCACGCGAGGTTGTCGCTGGCAAAGTACGTACGATCCTGGTCGGAGAAGATCGCTGATCGTCTGAGTCGGGCCCAACGGGTCCGTTTATTCCGTCGTCCGGCCGTCGAAATGCTCCTGCGCTGCCTCGGCATCGGCTTTCGTGCGATGGATCGTACCGTCGATGTGCTCCGGCGGTCCATAGATGGTGTAGAGTTGCAGCAGCTTGTCGCCGGTGTTGACGATGTTGTGCTGAGCCCCAGCGGGAACGATGATGCCATCATCGCCCTTGATGGCCGTGCGAACGCCATCGATGAGAACCTCGCCGCTACCCTTCTCGACCCGAAAGAACTGGTCACGATCGTCGTGTGTTTCGAGCCCGATTTCCTCGCCGGGTTTTAGCGCCATGAGCACGAGTTGCAGATTTCGGCCCGTGTAGAGAACCCGGCGAAAGTCCTCATTGTCCTCGGTCAGATTTTCGATGTCGCCGATGAATCCCTGCATTGTGATGTCCTTCCTGATCCGCCCGCCAGATTCGCCCCAGAGGGTGATCCTGCTGACGGATTATGACAAAGTGTGGTGATGCTTGCCCCGGAACGACATAACTGTCTGTTCGGGATCATACGTAGGCCACGCGCACTGCGGCCAGGAGAAGTTGGAAGATGGACGTCGCCGTTTTTAGCACCCGTAGCTATGATCGGGAGTTTCTCGATCTGGCCAACGCGGCTGCCGGAAATTCGCACACCTTGCGTTATTTCGACGCCAGCCTCTCGGAGCAGACGGTGGCGCTGACGGCGGGATCGGGTGCGATCTGCGCCTTCGTCAACGACCGACTCGATCAAAACATACTCGCCGCGCTTCACAGCCAAGGCACGAGACTGGTTGCCTTGCGATGCGCCGGTTTCAATCATGTCGATCTCGAAGCGGCTGAGGCGCTGGAGATCGCCGTCGCGCGCGTGCCGGCCTATTCCCCCGAAGCAATCGCCGAACATACCGTCGCGCTCATCCTGTCGCTCAACCGCAAGCTGCACCGGGCGTATGTCCGGGTCCGGGAGGGGAACTTCGCGTTGGATGGCCTGCTTGGGTTCAATCTCGGCAACCGAACGGTCGGGATCGTGGGAACTGGCCGCATTGGCGCGGTCGTGGCCAATATCCTTCAAGGGTTCGGATGCACGCTCTTGGCCTTCGACCCAGTCCCGGATGAGATCCTCGAGCAACGGGGCGTGACCTACGTGCCATTCCCCGAGCTGATGGAACGATCCGACATCGTAACCATCCATTGTCCGCTCACGCCGCAAACGCATCATCTGATCGGTGCAAATTCGCTCAAACTGATCCGCGAGGGTGCGATGCTGATCAATACGAGCCGGGGAGCCGTCGTGGATACCCGCGCCGTCATCGCCGGACTGAAATCGGGAAGGATCGGGGCGCTGGGCCTCGATGTCTATGAAGAAGAAGGCGATCTCTTCTTCCGAGACCTGTCGGAAACCATGCTGCAGGATGATGTTTTCGCGCGCCTCCTGACATTCCCGAATGTCCTCATCACAGGCCATCAGGGCTTTTTCACGCGCGAAGCGATGACCGCCATCGCCGAGACCACAATCCACAACATTTCGAGCTTCGAAGAGACCGGCCGGGCAGCGCATCAGATCGGAACGGAACTCCTGGCCTGAGCATCGATGGGCGGAGGATACAGCGCGCCCTCCGCCCTTTCCTTCGTATTATTCCCAATAGGTCCACATCCAGCACTGGTCGAAACTGCGTCGACGAGGAAGGACGCAGTTATCATGTACATTCTCCCCGCGACTGACGCCCACAAGCACCGCCCCACGCAATCTCAGCTGCGCGTCGGGATCGGGCTGGCGCTTCTGTTCGTGACGCTGGGAACGCAGCTGATCTGGGCGCTCGCCATCCACTGACTGCATTCGGCAGCGGATAAGCCGGTATCGAGATCAGTAGGAAGCCGAAAGCAAGGTCGACCACCGGCAACAGCGACGGCAGAAGTTGAAAAGCGTCCGTGGCAAACCCCTCAGTTCCAGCCGTCCCGCCTGCCCTCATGGCTATCGCGCAAGCCTCGGCGATCGAGAGCGGACCGTCGGATATTGAGTTCCACCTCCTCGCCCTTGCGGGTGATCTGCACGTCCCGGGGGTCGAGATTGTTGCGTCGCACATAGTCGTCAGCCGCTCTCTCGCTGCCGAACTTGCCAGCTTGTTCGAATTCCCATCCCATCATTCGTCTCCTTCTCTTGCCGCGGGCACCATGCCGGCAGCCAAACACTATAAATCGAGGCCGAGGCTTCGCTCGGGGAGCGGCGGCAGCACGTCGCCGCGATCGGGTTTCGGGTCGAGGGGCTGTTGCGGATCCTTCACCGACGGCGCCGCGCCATCGGGCAGCGGCGGCAGATCGCCTGGAAGTGGCGGGAGGTCGGAGAGATCGACCCCATCGATCGGTCCCGGATCAAACTTCTCGCGTGGACCCGGCCCCTTTTTCCCATCGATGTCGAGCCGGCCGAGCGTCTCAAGCGCGGAAGTCTTGTTGCCGGGGTTCATGTCGAGCTGACGCGCGAGTTTCTCCCGGTCATCGACGACCATCGTGAGTTCGTCGCGGACGCGGGTGACACCGACATTGAAGAGGCGCTGGTTCGAGAGGTTGCGGTCAGGCGTAGTGCGGCCGGACCTCGGGAAAGACCGGCGGCGCGGTCCATTCGAAAACCACGGCGGTGTAGCGGCCGCCGTCATAAAGGACGGAATCGACGCGGCGGCGATGGCGCTGCAGCCGCTCGAGGAGGCGGTTGGAGCGATCGGCAAGCGCAACAGCCCGGGCTTCGGTCGGCGCGAGCGCCAGCAAGCGGACCTGTTCGCCGGTATCGAAATATCATCCGCCTTCCTCTGCACCCCCATAGGCGCGGTCGATCTCGTAAAGCGCAATGATATAGCGCATGTGCGGCCTCCTTCAGGAAAGCGGCGCCGGCAGGGCGAGCCATTCGGGCTGGTCGTCGGCGATGGGAATGTCGAAGTTCGCGGCCTCGGCCTCGGAAAACACCGTCGCGGCCTCAAGCGAGCCGAAGCCCGAAGTGGACTTGTAACGGTTTTGCGCCGGTCACTTGAGAGTTTAAGGCTCGTTCAAGGAGACCGACGAGATGATCAAGCACAGCGAAGAGCCATTTTCGCCTGGACCGCATTCACAGCGCCGAATGTCTCGATGAGAGTTTTCCCATCCAGTCCGGCTTTTCCTTGAACGATCATGCGGCGCAGGCCTTCGGCGCCTATCAGGACCCCGCCCAATATGGCGAGGTCGTCTGGCGTTTTCTTCCCGGCGCAGCCTCGCGCGCGGCGGAATTCCAGTTCCATCCCAACCAATCGGCCGAATATCGGGACGACGGCAGTCTGATCGTCCGGTTCAAGGCCGCAGGCTGGCTGGAAATGGCCTGGCATCTCTATCAGTGGGGCGACAAGGTCGAGGTGCTCGAACCGGCAGGACTGCGGGCGCTGGTCGAAGGCCATGCGCGTCCCGACTTCCCGGCCCTGCCCTGATTGCTCGATTTGTGTCGCCCTTGGTGGCGGCCGTTTTCAGTGAAGCTCGGCGAGGAAACCGGTCGCCGTCAATTGTGCATGATCGCTCAAGGGCGGGCGTAGCGTGAAGGCGCTCGGCGCACGGGCGAAATTCCACAGCCGCATGAGACACCATTCCTCGCGCCTCGTATCGGCGACGGCCAGCTCATTGCGAGAGATATGAAAGGGCGTGCGTTCCCATCCGTTGGTGGTCTTGACCTCGATCAGCTTCTCGCGCCCGTCCGTTTCAAAGCTTCGGATATCGAAGCCAAAACCATCGCCATCCTGCACAGATGTCCAGCGGACTTTGTCCGCGAGATCGTCGCGGCCCGCGGCAGATAAATGACGGCGCTCGTGATGCAGCACACATTCTTCACCCGCCTTGCCAAGCGCCCGGTTGCGCGCATCGCGCTCGGCGACATCATATTTGCGGCCGATCGCGGCCATGAACGCTGGATCGATCGGCGACGGTTCGTTGCGCACCGTGGGCGGCGGCCCGATCCGCAGTGATCCCTGCGCTTCCGGTACGTTCAGGGCAGCTCGTGAGAGCCTGTCGGGAGCCAGCCATTCGGGCCGCGCCTCCAACCACCGCAGGACGCCATCGACCAGCGCATTCTGGAAATTGGCGGCCGGCTTGTAGCCCTCGATCCAGGGCTGACCAAGGCCGAGCAAGACCGCGCTGATATTCTGATGCTTGAACTCGATCGAGCCCTTGCTGCGGTCGATCACAGCCTGAAGATCGCGGTTTCGCGCCGCTTTGTTGAAGGAGCGACCAACCAGCTCGTCGGTGAGCATGGCGAAATAGTCGGCGACGATGTGATCAATTTCCTGATCGGACCAGACTTCCGCCACGCCCTATTCAACCACCGGGTAGTTCGGCATCGGCCATTCATGCCCGGCATTGTCCATCATGAGATCGATGAAGATCGGCAGCAAGCAGCCGAGCAGCGCGGCGCCGTCCCTGACCTGGGCGCGATTGACATCGCTGTTCCATGTCGAGCCACCATGCACCAGTTGGTTGCGCAGCACATAAAGCCGGTCGAACAGGATCGAGAGTATCTTGGCCGTGTCATGATCGCGCAGTGCGGAGCCTATCGCTGTCCGCGACCGCTCGAGCCTGTCAGCCCAGTCGGCATAGCCGGACGCACCATTGTGATGCTGCCAAAAGGAATGGAAGACATAGCGGTTTGCGAGCAGCACCCGGATTTCCTGAGGGAAGCGCTGCCAGACCATGTCGTAGATGCGATGTTTGCCATCAAAGCCCACAAGGGTTGCGAAGAAGGCCTGGAACAATCCCCGCTCACCCTCGGGGATACCAATCACCCGCGATGCTTCAACGTCGCCGGCATAGGCCGCGTTGAAGCCGATCCAGAGCAGGATGAAACGCACATCCTCATCGGTCTGCTCGGCCTCGGCACGGCGCAGCCACGATAGCGCGCGATGCACCCTGAGCGTCAGCGGCTCCGGAAAATCGCCACGCAGCTCGCGCTGCTTGGCCTTCAAAATCTCATGGTGCAGCGGGCTGCCGGGCGGATAGCGATAGGCCATGACCGATATGGTAAAGCCTTGCTGGTCAGGCTCAATCCCTCTCGATCAACGGCCTCGAGATCGTTGCAGCGGCGCTCGTTCCTTGCCGGGTTCCTGCCGGTTCCGGCCTGACGGCTCAACGGCCCGGACCGAGGTGTCCCGCACCTTGGCCGCCTGAAACTGCCGACCCGCCTGCAGATGCGTTCGCACCTTGTCGTTTGCCACCTTCATCACCCTGGCAACAGCATCGGGATTGTCGAATAATGCCGCGCGCACCACTGTCTCGATCACGCGAAGCTGGCTCTGTGCCGCCCGCGCATTCTTCTCCCGGCTTTGTTCGGACGGAGTATGCCTAGACGCCTCATCAGCCTGGCGTCGATCGCGACTGGGTTCGCGCGACGCCGGCGCGGTGACGGTAGGGGCGATGCTGTTGCGACTAGCATCGCGCCGCACTCGGTCCAGCTCCTGCAAATCCCGTTCGCTCGGCCGATATCCCCGTACTTCCAAACCTTGGCGACTGGCTTCGAGCCACGCGGCCCTTCGGAACGTCTCACTGCCGGTAACATGGACGTGCGACCACCCGCGATGGCGAGCGATGGCAACGAGATCGCGCACGACCTCGTCGCTTTCGCTCGAGGTGATGAGCCGTCTACCCTGGTCGCGAAACGCCGGTTCCTTGGCCTGCGCCGTCGTAAAATAGGCGGGCTCGCCCGACCATTTGCTCTTCGTGGAGAAATAGCGCTTTCGCAAGGCATCGGGAATGTCACCGGGCGATGCCGCTTGGAGGACGGACGGATCAAACGACTTCCCCTTCTTGGCTGGTTCAAGCGACGGTTGCGCCGCATTCCTCGGCCTGGCTCCCGCGTCCTGCCCGATCGTATTGCTACGCTTGCCCGTACCACGTGGCGTCAGAGGTTTTTCAGCGGCCATGATCTGCCCTTTCCTGGATGAGGGGTGAAGACGACGCCCCTTCCGTCTGCACGAGCGCCCGCTCGATCATCGATGACACGAAAGCGATAGCGGCTGCCTCATCGCCGGGCGGAGGTAAGTCAGTCAGGTCGCCTAGGACCAGCATGTCATCGGTAATCTGGGCCGCGCCCGCCAGTTCACCGTCGGTCATTTCCCGCATCTTGGTCTCCTCCAGCAGGGCCCCGCCCGTGCTCTTCGCCGTTGGCCCCTCCGCGACATTGTAAGGGGGCACCATCTGATGCTTGCCAGGCGGCAGAACCGTTGGGGATGGTGCAGCGGGGATAGGCCGCGACGGCAGAATGGGCGGCGACAAAACGCGCCGTGTGAAACGCGGCATTCGATAAAAGGCGATCTTCCTGCCGCGAACCGGCGCGATGCCGCCGCGCAGCAACAAGAGCTCGGTCTTGGACATTTGCATCAGCTCCTGCGGCAGCAGGAGGGCGCGGCGCTGATCGGATTCCGATACGCTGCGATTGGCCAGTAGCCCATGAATCGTTCGGCTGCGCGATTTCACATTCATCGTGAAGAAGCCGAGCCGCTCTGAAAGCTCGTTCGCGCCCTTCAGCTCCTTGGGCGTGAACACCACCTCAAGGCCGCAATTGGCGATGATTTCGTCGGTAACATCGGGGCCATAAATGGCACGCAGCTGCGCCCGGCTCTGGATCACTGGCAGCAGGCGCAAGCCGTATCCGGCGACATAGGAAAAGCCGCCCGCGATGACCGAGGCCTTCCCGAGCCTTGCGAATTCATCGAGCAAGATCAGGACAGGGACATTGCTGGCAGCATCGGGCAAATCGCGCGTGTTGAGATCCACCAGCTGCTGCAGGAAGAGACTATAAACTGGCGCGATCCGGTCGATATTGTCGGGCGAGACACCGAGATAGATCGACATGCGCCGCGCCCGGACTTCGCGCAGATCGAAATCGCTTGCCGATGTCGCCGCATCGACGACGGGGTTGAGCCAGAGATTGAGGCGCGCCGTGATCGTCTGCTTAATCCCGGAAAAGGTGTTGTCCGAAGCCGAGGCGAAATCCTGGATTGCCGAGACGCATGCCTGACTTAGGCGCTGTCCCGCCCCCCTCGCTTCTTCCAGGGCCTTGGGAAGATCGCTCTTGGGATCCCCAGTGGTGAGCCGTCGATAGATCTCGCCGATCGTGAAGGGCATGCCAGGATTGGCAGCAACGAGCGCGCCGACGCCGATGAAGGCCGCCCGCGCCGCCTCGGCCCAGAACGGGTCCGATCGTTCCGGCGCGGGGAAGAGCATGACCGCGATTTTCTGAAGCTCGTTGACGACTTCGGTGTCATCGGCTCGCCGGATATGGGCCAGGGGATTGTACCGTGCCGTCCGCCCTTCAGGGTCCAACGGATCGAAGAGGTAAACCGATTGGCCGGCACGTTGGCGGTAACCGGCGCTGGTACTCCAATTCTCCCGCTTCACATCGAGCACGACGACCGAATCCGGCCAGGTCAGCAGATTGGGGATGACAACACCGACGCCCTTCCCGGCGCGCGTCGGCGCTTCGAGCAGGACATGCTCGTTCCCGCCGAAAATGAGAAAACGTCCTGCTTTGCGTCCAACGACAATACCAGACGGGGCACGCAGCCCCTCGCGTCGGATTTCGCCCTCGCGCGCAAACCGCGCCCTGCCATGCAAGGCGGGGCCTTGCCGCAGGATCGTGAGGACAAGAAGCGCGACTACGGCGGCGCCGGCCATCGCACCCCGCCTGATCCAGTCAGCGAGCAGCGGATCGCCGCGATAATACCAGAGCCAGGCCGGCAGAGTGCCGAGATCGATATTAGGTCCGATCTGCCCGAGTCCGAATAGAGCAACGAACAGGGTGATGACAGCCCACAGCAGAATTGCGCCGATCACGCACAGGCCAATCGCCCAGGGACTACGCCGCGCCAGCATCGCCCATCCTCGGCTCGAAATAGATCTCTTCGACCTCAAACCGCCCGCCGTGACGGCGTGTCTGCACAACGACGTCGACGAGCATGCGAAGGAGTCCGCGAATATCGTCGCGGGCGAGATCGCGGCCGCCTTCCGATTCCTTGACGAGCAGCGTCAGCTGTTCGAACGCGCCGGCGGCCGAGCCGGCATGGACCGTGGTGATCGACCCGGGATGCCCCGAATTGACGTTACGCAGGTAGTAGAAGGCAGTGCCGTCGCGTAGTTCCTGCAGCAAGATCCGATCAGGCCGCATGCGCAGTGCGCTTTCGAGCAGCTGCTTGGCGCCAACCTTGGCCAGGCCCTGCCCCTCGCTCGAATAGACCATATGGACGACATTGCGATGAGGCACGACCAGCTCACGGGTGTCTTCGATGGTGAGCAACCGCTCCTCCGGTGGGATAAGCTGGATGAGCGCTTTCGCGAGGGTCGTCTTTCCCGAACCCGTGGCGCCACTGACCAGAATGTTCTTGCGTGCCGGAACGGCGACCTTGAAGAATTCCGGCCAGTCGCCCGCGTCGCGCAGCGCCACTAACCGCGCATCGACATCGGTGAGACCCTTGGCGCTGGCGCGCGTCGTGCGGAAAAGCCCGGCGCCGGCCAGTTGGTCGATCGGCAGGGTCACGGTCGACGGCTTGCGGATCGTGAAGGAAGGACAACCGCTTGGGGTGACCGACGGTATGACGATCTGGCAGCGCTCTCCGCCCGGCAGGACCGTCGAACAGATCGGGGACTGACCATCGATGTCCTGGTGCGTGAAGCTCGCCGCAGCAACGGCGAGCGTCCCCAGCCAGTCGCTGTCCAGCTCCGGCATCTGCTGCCAGCGCCATCCTTCTCGATCCTCGATCCCCGCTTCCCCCGGTCGATTGACCACCAGCTCCGTGACATCATCCGGCTCCAGGAGCGGCAGGAGCGGCGCGAGATAGTGACGGAGGACGGCGGTATCGCGCATGGCTTACCGCCGCAGTTCCAGATTGTAGACATCGGCGAAGTTGAAATCCTTGGCGACGAAGATGCCGACCTCCTCACCCTGATTCTTCTTCAGGACCGGCCGGATATTGATATTGTTCTGCAGAGCGATCGCCGCGCCTTCGCTGGGCGCCCGCGTTACATTGTTGAAATTGCCGTTGCCGCTGGAGGCAGCCTGTCCGGCGATATAGGCGGCATCATCGACCAGCGAGAGGAGCAGGGCGCCGCCAAAACGCGCCCAGGAGAAGCTGTCGACCGCGCCTGCAAGCCCGGCTCGGCCGAGTGCATCGGAGCCAGGCGAGGCAAGATCGATCCGCACGCCCTGGGGCGTTACCGCTCGCGTCCAGAGGACGAACAGGCGATTTTGTCCTTGCTGGATGCCGCCGCGATATTCGCCGAGAACGCGCGTGCCCTTTTCCATGAGTACGACCCGGCCATTCTCGGAATAAACGTCCCGCGGAATCAGGCAGGACGTGTAACCGGGCTGCGCGGAATTGATGGCGGTTTGCAGGATACAGGGGATCAATGTGCCCGCCGTAATCAGAAAGTTGCGGTTCGGCAGCATCGAGGCCCGCGCTTCCCCGACCGACGAGCTTTGCCGCAGAAGATCGAGCGCGTTGGGTGCCCTGCCCTCGCCGCTCTCTGGCGATCCGGCAACGTTGTCAGGCGCTTCGCCGACGGCCCCTGCAGCTGTGGGCGCGCCAGCCTCGCCGCCGAGATCGCGACCTCCATAGGCAATCAGTGTGGACCGCCGCGCCTGCTCGGCAAGCGTTGGCCGAGGGGCGCTGGTTCCGCTCGGTGACGCGCCCGGCTGCATGGCGGGGACAATTTGACCTTCGGGGCCGGGAACGCCAGCGGCTGGATTGAGCACCGGCGCGTTGGGGTCCGCGCCGGCTGCCCCGAGCGGCCGGCGTTGAGGGGCGACCGCAGCATAATCGACTGTTTCCCGGGCGACGATATCGGGGCGTTCCCGCGCTGCGCCTGCCGGCGCGGTGAGGTCGCGAGACGAGGCTTGCTTGCCCGTGCCGGAATTCACCCAAAGAATGCCCAGGACCATCGCCGTGCCGGCGAAGATCAACGCCGTGTTGCGCCGCGCAGGCGTCATGCCGCCGATCGGCTCGATTCCACGCTCGTGAAGAATTTCGTGCCTTTCGGGCGTTGGATCGGCACCGGGCAGCGGGCGCACAACAGGGGACGGTTCATCGGCCATGGTTCATTCCTGCGGATGGGTGATGGTGCGCTCGACGTGAGGCGATCCGGTATTCGTTCCATGATCGACGCCATAAGGTTCGGCCGCCTGGTTATAGATGCACAGCACCTCGCCGCCCCGGCGCAGGCGCAGTTGGCGCGCCACCAAATGAACGACGACGAATTCGTCGCGAACGTCGAACGGAACCAGCGTTTCGGACCCGTCTGGCCTCACCAGATAAATGGCAGGAACTTCCCGGTTCGCCGGAAACCGCAGCACTGTGAATTGGCCATTGTCGGAGACCTCCGACGGCTGCAGATCGCTCGAACCCTGAACCTTGTAATTCATGTTGCGCGACCCCTCGATCACCGCATGATCGAGGGCACCGCGAACAGCCTGGGCCTCCAGTGCAGCCGCTTGCATCGCGATCTGTGCTGCTCTCAGGCGTTGGGCTCGCGCCGCCTCGTCCCTCGGATAGCGGAAACGGACCTGGAAATAGGCCTGGCTGGTGCGACCGGTGATCGGACCACTGCGAGCCGTGAGTTCAAAGGCATAGCTTCTTAAGGTTCCGCCGCGAGACGTGGTGACGATAAGGTTGGTCGGCCCAGCGCGTTCGCGCGGCTTGAGGAACAGGATGTGGCCAGCCACCGCCACCTCCCAGGAGACGGTGTCGCCCAGCGCGACGTGTTGGATCGTCTCGTCCTCGCTGAGGACAATCTGGGTTGCTGTCCGGAAAGTCCCGACGATGCGATAGACCTGCGCCTCCTCATAATCGACGAACTTGACGCGCGGGTCAGACGCAGCGCCATGCGGGACCTCGACCGCATGGGCAGCAGACGGGGATGCAAACGCGATGATAACCGCAGCGACCAATATTTTCATCGGACCACCTCCGGGTCGGAGCGGTAATTCTCGACCTGGAAGCCGAGCGGGTTCCGATAGCGATCACCTTCGGCCATCGGCGCGTTGGCATAAGCGAAAGTGACCGTGGCGATCCAATCGCTGCTCTGCGTATCCGTCTCGGTCTGGATCTCCCGCGTAAAGCGCACGTTAGCGACCCGATCATTGATGAAGGCGATGTTGCGCACTCGTGTTTGCACAACGACGTTCTTCCCCCAGGCGTTCTGCGGACTGGCGGCATTGTTGTTGCTGAAGAAGCGCGCCCAGCGCTGCTGCTCCGCAGGCTGCGACAGGATCGTTACGAAGCGGAAATTCTCCTCGGCAGCCGCCGGTATCCAGCTTTCACGCGTCCGGACATATTGCGCGAGAAAGTATTTTGTGACCGCCTCATCATAGCGCATCGGCCGCTGGGTCAGCGCCGTCTGGACATCCACCGCGCCCGTCGTCTGATTGACCCGAATGACATAGGGCACGACGGTCTTGAGCGGGGCCAGCGCGGCGACAGCAAAAATGGATGCCGCCGCCAGGATCGAGGTTACCGCTGCCACGGTCCAAGCAATACGTGTCGATCGCAATGCCGATCGAACCCTGTCCTGGTCCCAGCTCCGCGCTTCCTGGAAATAGCGTTTGAGCCCGGAAGTAGGCACCGCCTCCGCGCCATTGTCAGCAACTCGCATAACGAATGTCCTTTGGCGCAAAGGAAACCTTGTCATCCGGAGGCGCTGGCACCGCGGGCGGAGGCGGTGGATCGCTCACCTGCGGATGAGACAAGGGAGGAATGGGCGGCGCAGGGCGCGGCGCTGTAGTCGCCGGCACCGGCGATCCGGGCAGAACGCTCCCATAGATATTCACGTCCCGCAGATGGTGCCCGTTGCAAACGGCCAGCTTCTTGGGTCCGGATGCGCATGCCGCGAGGCCCAGCAATGGGAGGGCACCCATCAGACAGAACGTAACCGGACGGATGGTGAACGCCGATTTTCGTGGAAAGGGCAAAGTCATGATCATGTCTCGCTATGCCGCTTCGATGGAGCCACCACGGCGAGCGGCGCGCTCCAGATTGCGGCTGTTGCGCGCAATGCGGCGTTGTCGGAAGGGAGATGCCATCGTCCCCCAGGCGGTCCCGGCGAAGGCACCAACCCCGGCGGCGGCCCCGCCCGCAATGCCGGTGGCGATGGCCGGAGCCTGGAAGAAGAATATGGTCCCGAGAAAGAGATAGACCGCGAAAAGAACCGCACCGATTGTCACATCAGCTTTTGATTCGGCAGCTGCGATTGCGATGCTGCCCAAATCAGAAATGAGCGTCGTAATCGCGATGATCACTCCCATGAGAACTATGTAGTTGAAGACCTGCCCGAGCCATCCATGAAAGAAGCGGCGCGTAGGTTCGAACAATGCAAGTGCAATAAAAATTGGCCCGATGGCGATAATGATGGCCAGCGCTATTTTGGCAAAAATAGTAATTGCGAAACCGATCGCGGCGGATAATCCTGCCAGCGCGTATATGCAAACGGCTAGTGCGATCAGCACCAAGCGCATCGGATTAATTTCAATGTACGTCGCAGCTTTGGCGCGAATTATGAGAACTATGCTGTCGGCTTGATTGAAGTAGTCATCAAATGCGGCGCCCACGCTGGTGATGGTCCGCCCGGAGAGTGCCTGCGAGAGTGCGTCCGGCATCCCATGGAAAATAGGTGTGGTGATCCACTCGGAATAGGCGACCGTCGTTGCGGCAATATACAGCAGGCAGAGCTTGACCATCCGGTAGAACAGTTCGCCCCAGGGTTCGCTAATGATACCGCGCATCACCATGTAGCCGAACAAAGCGATATAAATGACAAGCCCGACGGCGAGTGGTCCGCGAACAACCTCAACTACGTTTTGAAGACGCTCGTTGAGGAACAGGTCCAACTGATTGTCGACCTGCATATAGAAATCGTTGAACAGTGTAGAGGCCATTGCGTGTCAGCTCGCTGTCAAAGTGACCGCTTCAGTTCATCGAGATCTTTAACGTCCTGAGCATTTACGCACTCGCGGGAACTTGGATGGGTCCCATTCGCGCAGTCCCTAAGCGTTTGATTCCGCAGATCGGTGTTACTGCGATACTCATCTTTTCCGGTCGGCGGTTTGCAGCCGAGCAAGCCAACCAAAGTAACGCTTACGACAATGGCCCGGAGCATTACGAGCCTCCCAAACTTGCCGACAGGTCGGCTAAATCCTGCTCATCGTCGCGCTGCATTTGAAGACGACGTTCTGACTCCTGCCGCATCCGCAACGCCTGCAACTGCAGGGCATCATTTTGGATGTGGGCGTTTTCGACCCCTACCCTTGCCTGGATGTCCATGACCTGTTTCGCGTCCGAAGCCGTATCGAGCGAGGTGCGCAGTTCTTCCAAGCCCGCTGTGCGTTGGGCCGAGACGCCATAGGCCGACTCCGCGATCGCGGCATCGCGGGCGGCTAGATCGCCACTCCGCAACAGAGTGTCGCGCGACGCGCGCTCATAGGCTGAGGCGCCTGGCCGCAGGTCCGGCAGCGCAATGCGGTTGGCATCGCGAATCCGGGTCGCGGCACTGCCAAGCGATCCCAGGCTGGCATTGTCCGACGACATCAACCTGCCGAGGTCGCGGGCCTCGCGCGGCAGAAGATGGCGCATCGCGTCGGTGGAAAGCGAGGGGGCAATGCCGTTGACGTCGGTGACCTGATTGAAGCTACCGTAGAGCTGCTTGGCCTCGGCGATCTGCTCCTTGCCCTGCTCGATCATTGACAGGGTGTTCTTGACCGTGGCGAGCGCCTGCAAATAGCCAGAGCTGTCATAGACCGGTATGCCTTGGGCGGCGGCCGGACCTGCTGTTCCCAAGATAATCGCACCGATCGCTGCGATTTTGCCTTTACGCATAGCTCATCCTTTCCTGCTCGATGGAGACCGACGCTGCTGGTGAAAGAGGGGCAGCCAGTTTTCGGGATCGTCGCCGACCTCGGCGCGGATGGCGTCGAGCAGCGTCACCGTTTCCGTAGTGCCCGAGAGAACTGCCAGCTCGTCGGAGAGACCGCCAAGATCGAGCTCGACGATGATTGAGTCATGGCCTTGCTTGACCAAGAACCGGCGGGATTCCGGATTCAGATCGTGGCGGATGAGCTTGAATTCCGCCTGGGTCAGACCTAGTCCATCGACATAGTCCGTTTCGCGCCCATAGGGGTTGGGCAGTAATATCTTGGTCGCAACCTGCTCCATGATGCTGTGCGAAATGTCCGAACGCAGCGCATCCGCAGGGCTTTGCGTGCCGAAGACAAGAAAGGCATTCTGCTTGCGGTAGGTCTTGAGGCCATCCTGCGCAAAGGCGCGGAAGGCGTCATCACCCAAGGCCTTCCAGAATTCGTCGATGTCGATCACGAGCCGCCGGCCGTCGAGGAGACCGTCGATCCGGTGGAACATGTACATCATGAGCGGCGTGCGGACTTCGGGGTTGTCGAGAAAATCGGTCATGTCGAAGCCGACAAACGGCGCCTCAAGCGACAAAGCGTCGATCTCATTGTCGAACACCCAGCCGAGCGATCCGCCCCGCGCCCATTTCTCCAGCCTAGCGCCGATGCCTTCCGGGTCGCGCTGGCCGAGCAACTGGCGAAGCGCGAGAATGGACCGGTCCTCCGGCGCGAGGCGTCCGAGCGAGGCCAACCCCTCGTCGATCATGCGCTCTTGCGTGACGCCGAGCTGACCTCCGACCGGCGTCACCAGCTGCCGGATCAGGCGCCCCAGGAAAACAAGATTGCGCGGACCATAGTCGAGTGCCCGCAGAGGAGCGAAACCTGTAGGCTCCCCATTCTTCAGCGTGAGATAGATCCCGCCCGCGGATCGGACATAGATCTCCGCGCCGCGGTCTTTGTCGATGAAGATCTGCTGCGCGCCCGTCTTCTCGAGCTGCGCCATCAGAAAATTCTGGACGACGGTCTTGCCCGCGCCGGAAGGACCGATGATCAGTGTGTGACCCAAGTCGCCAACATGGAAGTTGAAATAATAGGGCGATTGCGCGGCCGTCTTCATCATGGCGATCGCAGGCCCCCAATGGTTCCCCTTGGCCCGGCCCGCAGGATAGGTATGGAACGGCGCCAAGGCGGCAAAATTGCGCGAGGTGATCGCCGCCGGCCGCGCCCGCCATGCGAAATTTCCGGGCAGCTGCGCCCAAAACGCTGCTTCGAGCGCTGGTCCTTCGCGCGCCGCCACCAAACCAGCATCGGCCAATGCCGCACGCGCGGCCGAGAGATTGTCGGCAAGCCGCCTCTGGCTCTCGGCGAAGACCGCCAGCGAGAAATGATGCTCCCCGAGCACGAACCGGTTGCTTTGCAGATCGTCGGCGGCATCGGCGAGATCGAGCGCCTGGCTCGCTGCGGCATCCTCGGTCGAGGCCATCTGGTTTTGCCGGCGGCGCAGCCGTTCGGCTGCCCGCGCCTTGCCCATGAAGGTGAAGGATTGCGAGACGACGAAGGCGAAATCCTGGCCGAGCAAGGCATTCATCTGGCCCGGGCGCGTCAGCGCGGGATACTCTCTGATCCCGAAGATACCCTGCCAGCGACTTGCGTCATGGGCGCGGATCTCAACTGTCTCGCGTCCGAAAATCACGCGCTCGCCATAAAGCGCCGATCCCAGATGACCGCGGACGAGCGGAACCCTGGATCGCGCACCCATCATCACTTGCTCGAGCACCTCAAGCGGGGCGGAGAAGATCAGGCCATTATGCTCGTAGAGGGCGAGGCGCGCCGGACTGCAGCGGCGGAGCAGCTTCTCGATGTCGCGCGCCTTCTCCTCGAAGCGCGCGAGTTCATCGGGATCGACCTCCTCCTCTGCGGCCTTGGCTTTCGCGATCCGCTTGAGCAGCAGCCCGGTCCGGTCGGCCGATCCGACTGCCGGACGCATGAGAAGCGTCAGATAATGCTCATTGACGAACATCCGCTTGGCGGTGACGCGCGCCCGATATTTGCCGTCGAGCTCGGCGGCGAACTTTGAGCGAAACTGCCCTTCGGGATAGTCCCCTACGGCTGAGCGGACGACATGGGTCCAGATCGCAAGCCGATCGTCGGCGATGTTGCGCCAGGTGCCGTTGAGCTTCTCGTGCCAATCATTGAGGTGGATCGGATCAGCCGTCTCGAAAGCCAGCCCTTCGAGACGGAACATCATCATGAGATCGCCGCTATCGAGCGCAATCACATCGGGCGTCACATGGCGGGCATAGGGCAGATAGCGCCCGGGCTCCGCCTCTCGGGCCAGAACCCGCCAGGGGGTCTTGCGTGGCGGCAGCTGGGCGGCGGCGCTAGCCACGCGCGAAACCCTTGCGCTTCATCCCCGCGACCGGTAGCGGCGAATAGGAACTTCCACCCCACCAGCCGCGGTTCCGGCAGCGCGCCTTGGTCAAAGTCCATAACCATAGCAGGCGAAATGCATTGGCGTCGTGGCGCACGATGAGGCGCGCCACCGCGAGGCACGCGCCGCCGATCGCCATCGCGTAAAGCGGATTGCCGCTGACGATCAGGGTGAGACAGGCAGCAAGCGCAATCGGCAAGGATGCTTCGAGCGGCACGCCCAGCCACATCGTCGGCCGGGTCACCGCAAGGAAAAGCGTTTCCTCGCGCAGCCGCTCGTTCGAGGGCGCTGCCTCCTTCACGCGCCACCTGTGATGGTATCGACGATCCACTGCGCGCTGAAGACGATGAAAATGCCGACGATGACCGTCACCAAAAGGCCAAGGCTCGCCCGTCCGGTGAAGAACATGAAACCGACGATGACGACGGCGATGACCGCAATCGTCTTGGCAAAGGTTCCCGTCAGCCAGGTCTTGATGTTCTCCGCCATCGAGGTGATGCCGTCCGCGCCTTGCGCATGAGCAGGATCGCTCAGCAGCAAAGAGAGAAGCATCGCCAGGCCGACGATGCCGGCGATGCGCAGCAGAAGACGCGCCCATTGGGGCTGGGAGCCCAGGCGGGCGGTGATCGCTGTCATGGATGCTGTCCTTTCTGAGAAGTTGTCCCGTCCCCGAAGACCATGAGCGAGGCTTGCCGGGCATCGGCGGCGGTGTTCCAACCGGCCGCCTGCGTCGCTGCGAGCCCAGAGGGTTGCCGTTTGGCGATCGCCGCGTCGGCAAGCTGGACGCGCGCCGGCAGGACCGGCGCTGTTGGCCTGCCGCGGATCAGGGGGATGATGGTCGACGCGCTGGCATAGACTCGGGCGACATAACCATTGCGAAAGCCGCGCCGCCGATCGCCGGTATTGTAGAGCGAGAGCGCTGTTGCGATCGCATGGTCCGAACTCTGGGCGGAGTGCGCCACCGACTGATAGTTGGTCGTCAACACCCGCGCGGCGGCGGCAAGGTTGCGGCACGGCTCGAAGGCATCCTCCACCGAAAGACCGAGCCATCCGAGGTTGGCGCTGTTGATCTGCCCCAAGCCCAAGTCGATGTTGTAGCCTTGGCGAATGAGGCGACGCGCTACGGCAATCGCCTGTGCCCTCGTCGCCGGCGCCGGCTTGCGCGCACCCGGACTGTTGACCCCGATCGCCAGCGTGTTGAACCGGCTTTCCGTGTGAACGATCGAGATCAGCGTCTCAGGCGCCACGCTTGGCGCGCATGAGCCGGCAAGGGCGAGGAGACTGGCGACGTCGAGGATCATTGAGCGAGATCCTGCAGCCGCTCGATATGGGCCAGCGAGTAGGTCTCGCGGCGTCCATCGCTGAAGGTCATGACAACCCGGCGCCGCGTTGCGGAATCGCGATCGTAGACCTTGGTACGAGCAACACCGCCGCCGCTACAGGCGGGAAAAGAGCCGCCGGTGGCCAAGCGCTGCCACAACCTGGTCATGGGCGCGACGCACTGGGCATATTGCGTCGCGCCACCAGGATTGGAAAGGCACAGTAGAACCTGGCAGCCCAAGTCATTCGCTCGCACGGGAGCCGGTTGAAGGGCGGTGCCCATGGCGAGCACCGCCAGGCTGAGAGTCACGCGTTGCATCGGGTCATTCCCCCGCGAGAGACACCTCCCGCGTCGGGAATTGGCGTCAGCTATCCGTTGGATTTCACCTCTCTTTTGTTCCGCCCGGCCCCGATTTCGGCAATCCCCCCAGCCGGGGGGAGTTGGCCTGTGCGTTGCTGGTCTAGGAATTCGGCCAGCGCACCTTCCTGATCGGGCCGCAGCGCGTCGATCGCCGCCAAATATTCGGGTGGATCACCCTCGAGCAGGATGGACGGACACTGGCCATCATAATTGCCGAGATTGGGGCGGTGCTGCTGATAGCCGACAAGCGCGGCAAGCTCTGGATCGAACGCACGGGCCGCATTGGGCGGATAGGTCAGCCATTGATTTTCGTAAGGTTTCAGCCAGCCCAGGCAATAGCTGACGATGATGCCACGCCGGATCGCACCGGTCATGTTGGCGCCGGCGCTATGCAGCGTGGAACCGAGGAAGAGGATCGCCGAGCCCGGCTCCGCCTCAACCGCCATGGGCTGCGCGTCCTTGACCGCGGAGCCGGCATTATGGCTCCCGGGCCAGATCAATGTCGCGCCATTTTCAGCTTTGAACGGAGAAATCGGCCACATCACGTTGACGAGATATTCGATCTCGCCGGTCGGGCCGCGCCACATATCCTGATCCCTGTGAGGAAACTGCGCCGGCGCTCCTGGATGCAGTTCGAGCGCCTGCGTCAGGTTGAGCTGGATGGTATCGCACCAAGGGTCGAGAACCGACCGCACCAAACACATGATCGCGGGATGGCGCACGAGCCGCTCGACAGCAGGTACGCGTTTCAAAAGGCCGCCGAAGCGCTTGGTGCGCGGACCGTAGAAGCCGCCCTGACAAAAGGGTGTGGCGGCAAAACGCGGATCGAGGGCCTGATCGATCTCCGCGATCTCTGTCTTGGATGCGATGTCCCGCAACACGCAGAAGCCGTGCCGCTGCAAATCGTCATCGACCGCAGGTTCGACAGCTTGGCGATAGGTGGAGAGATTTGTCATGGTGCCCTCCTCAAGCAGCCTTGGCTAGATCGGCAAGGCCGACCGAGCGCCAGATGCCGCTGGCCTGCAGCTGCTCGCGGGTGCGGCCGTCGATGTCGATCTGTAAGGCCACAAGGCAGCGTCCGCGTGTCGAGCCGGGGGTGCCGAGGGGACGGCATACCCAGCCAAAGCTCAGGATCTGTTGGAACCAGGACCACTCAGCGACGCCGGTGTAACTGCCGATATGATTGCCGAGCGCATATTCGACGAGCGCGGACACCAGCCGATTGCGCACCTCCAGGCGCTCTCGTGCGCGCAATCGTCGTGCAAGACAAAAGCGCGTGATCTCGAGGATCGCACCACCCTGGGGAGGCGCTTGTTCACATAGTTCGGAGAAAATCGTGCCGAGAATATGGTCACCGGTCGTGGGAAGCAGCCGCGCCGAGGCAAGATGCTCGCCCTCGGCGTCGGCTATCACGATGTAAACGGCACGGTCATTGTCGAACTGGTCGATTTCATAGCGGCCGGCGACGACTGGCACGTCCCAGCGCAGAAGATCGACAAATACCCGTTTGCGTTCCTCGAACATCGAACGGAACAGGCGGTTCTCCATGGCGCGGGCAGCGCCGGTTTCGATATGCATGACAGCCTCCTTTGGTGAGGCGGTCAGTCGATCAGGCCTGCGTCCTTTCGGTTATCCCCAGTCCTGGGGAGATCATCGGCCGAAAACATCTGCGAAGCTGATCTGTCCATCGAACAATGCGCGGATCGCCAGCAGCGTGCGCTTCGTCACGCCGTAGCGGTCGCGCGCATCCTTTACATGCTGGATCACCGTTTCCTGCCCAATGCCGAGGATTTGGCTAATCTCCCAGTCGGTTTTCCCGCGCGCGACCAGCGCTACACATTCAGCCTGACGCTCAGTCAGGCTCGGGCCTTCGCATGGAGCTTGAGTTTGCCGGGACAGTCTGCGCGCAGCTTCGAATGCGAAGCTGCCGATCAGCTGGACGAGCGGGAGCTGTCGTTGATCGAGCACGTCGCCTGACCCCATGGCGAATGAGCAGGACCCATTCACCTCACCAGGAATATGGGCAGGAACCGTGAAACGATCGCCCAGCCCGGCGTCGTGCGCCTCCGCCAGGATCGACCGATCAGCAGCGCTAAGCGTGATGAGGGATTGAACCGACGACCAGGCAAAGCCGATATTGGTGCGATGGCTGGCCCGGTGGATCGGGTCACTGGCATAGAGGCGACGCGCCTGGAAACGCTCCACCCATTCTGGCGGATAATCGACGATATGGACAGAGCTCACCGCTGGCTTGAGGTCGATATGGTGGACCAGGGCAAAGTACCGAAAACCCATCTCACGCGTGATCTCGGCCATCAGGCCGGCGAGTGCTCGACTGTCCTTGATTGTCGCGGCGACCGCGCAGAATTCCTGAACTTGGCCAAGCCCGATCATTATGGCCCAAGCGAGATCAGAGGAGCGCGTCCATGTTGAGATGACCGTCGCGAACCGCGCGCAGTACCAGCTGCGTTCGGCGTCGAACGCCGTAGCGCCGGCGCGCGGATTCAACATATTCGTGCACGGTGTCGCGGCTAAGCCCGAGGATCTGGGCAATCTCCCAATCGCTCTTCCCCTGGGCCACGAGCGCGATACATTCGACCTGGCGCGGACTGAGGGAAACGAACGCCAAGGTCCGCGTCTCTTCGCCGAGCAGTTCGCGCGCCCGGTCATAAGCGACCGAACCCAGCAACCGGGCGGTGAGAATTTCCGCCGCATCCAAAGGTTCATCGCGCGGTCGGGCGACGGTGAAAATCGCCTCAGGTTCACCCGGCGTCCTGATCGGCAAACTATAGCCGGCTGCAAGATCATGATTCTTGGCGCGTTTCAGGATGCTTCGCTGGCGCGACGAAAGCTCAAGCACGTCGCCCACCCGATCCCAGGCGAGCCCCGATGGCGTGCGGGCGCAGGCCGCGTGGATGGGGTCCTCGATATAGTGGCGCTCCTCGAGCACCTCTTCGAGCCAGGCCGGCGGATAGGTGGTGAGGAACAGGCGCTGCCCGCCTCCGTGCCGAAGATCGACATTGTGGAGCAGCGTGAACCAGCGGAAACCGAGTTCCTGCACGGCCGCATCGATGGTGCCTTGCAAATCGCCGAGGTTTCCAGCACGCGCACACTCCTGTGCGAAACGCGTGAGGTCGTCCAGGCGGCCGCAGTCTTTTATCCTGTTCGCCATAGACGATCAAAGCTCGTCGCCAAAAGAACTTCTCGTCCAGCGTTAAGCGGCCAGCGCCGCGATTATCACGGTGAGTTGAGAACGATTCGCAACAAACCTGCTTGGAATGAATCGCCTATGACACTTTGCCTGCTGGTAAAGTGTCATAGGCGACAAAGAACGCTTCATGGTGCGGATTCCGGATTCACATTGATCTTTGTATGTGCTTGATTCAGTCGCGTTATGTTTCATCCCACCACGCCTCTCAAGCCTGCCACCAGCTGCGATATCGCAGCCGTGCTCGAGAGATTGGCGCAAGTCTCAAGCCGCCCCCGCTACGCCTTCATGCTGCTCAACCTAATCGCCCAGGTTGCCGGCCCCGACGGGAGCGCCGGTCCCTGGATCAAGCGGGACAACGAGCTTGTTTCGCTGCGCGACTGGCTTTGCGACGCATTGACGCCCATGGCCCAGCGCGGCCTACGTAACGCAACGTTGGCCGAACGAGTGCACAGAGACCTCATCAGAGGTGGATCGCTCCCGCGCGATGCAGAAGATGCACAGCGGGCGATCGCTGAGGAAATGCGCGTGCGCATTCGAACCGCCGGCAAAAGCAATCTCAGCCGTGCGGTTTCCGAGCTCGTGAATGCAGGATTCCTGCGCCGCCACTATCAGGGCTATCGCGTCGACCACCAAAACCGCGGCGGGCAACGCCACGCCGTCTACACATTGGTTGGGGATGCGCGTCTTCTCGGCCCGACAGCTCGCGGGCCGAAAGCATCGGTCCAAGGTGAATTCGCGTTCACGGGATAAGCGAACTTGCATCCCGCCTGCAGCATTTGAACAGGATTGCCATCAGGATTGATTGACTTCGGCTATCCCAGCCTGACGCAGAAAATCAGCGGCCCCTAGGTTCATGTCGATCTCCATTCCGGATCGGAGCCAATGATAGACGAAAGGCAGGAGCAGCGGATTGCTGGTTCTGCGCTGGAATATGCTGTTCTGAAATTCGCGCGACCGTCTTTCGCATTCGCTATCGTCACAACCTCCCGCGAGCGCCAGTTCCCATAGTGCTTCAGCCTCTGCGCGGGCCAGCTTCTGAGCATCCGCCGCATCACGCTGCCGGAAAGAGGGCATAGCGTGGAAAGTACGCTAAACGATGGAGTGGATGGCTCCCGCTCACCGGCTGAGGCAGACTGCCTCGGCTGAAGAGCGAGGAGACGGACGATGAGTGAGATTGTCACGATTGGGCTGGATATCGCGAAGTCGGTGTTCCAGGTCCATGGTGTAGACGCTGCGGGTCAGGTGGTTGTGACCCGGCAATTGAAGCGCGGACAGATGTTGAAGTTTTTCGCGGCATTGCCTCCGGTTCTGATCGGGATCGAAGCCTGCGGAACGGCGCATCACTGGGGTCGGCAGCTCCAGAACCTGGGCCACGACGTAAAACTCATCCCGCCGATCTACGTGAAACCTTACGTCAAGCGGCAGAAGAACGATGCCGCCGATGCCGAAGCGATTTGCGAGGCGGTGACGCGGCCGACAATGCGGTTCGTCGAAATCAAGTCAGTTGACCAGCAGGCTGGCGGCGTGCTGCACAAAACGCGGGCACTGCTGATCAAGCAGCGGACGATGATGTTCAATGCCGTGCGCAGCCATCTGGCCGAATTCGGTCTTGTGACGGGGACCGGCGTGGCGCAGGTGGTGCGCATGGTCGATCGGCTTGCGAAAGGGGACGAACTCGATCTTCCGGAACTGGCGCGCGAGACACTCGGCGTCTTAGCGCGCCACATTCAGGAACTGCAGGACAAGCTCACCGGGATCGATAAGCAGTTGACCCGCTGGCATTATCGCAACGACGTCAGCAACATCCTTGAAACCATCCCCGGCGTTGGTGTGATCACCGCCTCGGCGCTCGCGTCGATGGTGACCAACGCGCAGAGCTTCAGGTCGGCCCGCCATTTCGCCGCCTGGCTTGGACTCGTGCCCCGGCAAAACTCGTCAGGTGGCAAGACCCGCCTGGGCAAGATTACCAAGGGCGGCAATCGCTACCTGCGACAATTGCTGGTCGTCGGTGCGACTTCAGTGCTGCGGCATGTCCGGGCGGGCAGCGTCAAAGGCTTTGAATGGGCCAAAGCCTTGCTTGATCGCCGTCCGCCCAAGGTCGTGGCCGTTGCTCTGGCCAACAAGATGGCGCGTATTGCATGGGTGGTGATGACGCGCGGCGTCGAGTATGAAAGAAAGGAATTGGCGATCGCAGCCTGATTGGCAGGCGATGGCAAAACAAGGTTGAGGTGTGAAGACCGACTGAAGGCAAGCCATTCGATCCACCGAGCTTCGGCAAACCTGCTTAGCGTACAGGACTTCGAGTCCGCGTAAACGATGAGGAGGCCAGGGCTGGCGGAATCCTTCAAGGCCAGCAGCCGTATAAAGGCTGCACATAAAGGCCGGACACGCGACTGCACTCGATATGGCATGTCAGAACGTCAGAAAATCGCACCGCAACGCGGGAGCCATCCACACGCAACGCTAAGCGAGAACGCATGGCGAACGCTCGATGCGAACGGACGGGCGCTTAATCAGGCGGGCCGTTCGATTCCCATCCTACGCATTTCGCGATAAATGGTCGATCGGCCGATGCCGAGTTGCCGCGCTGCTTCGGTAGGCGAGATACGAGCTTCGACCAGCTTGATGGCCGCATCCACTTTGGACATGTCCAGCAGCTGACGGCCAGGCTGTTTGCCCTTAGCACGGGCGGCGGCAATACCATCTCTGGTTCGCTCAGAAATCAGCCGTCGCTCAAAATGGGCGATGGCCCCAAACACATGGAAGATGAGCTCGCCGGCAGCTGACGAAGTGTCGATCTTTTCTTCAAGGCTCAGGAGCGCGATGCCCTGACCGCGTAGCGTCTCAACCGTGGTGAGAAGTTCGGCAAGCGAGCGCCCAAGCCGATCGAGGCGGACCACCGCCAGCGTGTCACCCTTGCGGGCATAGGCGATTAGCTCAGCCAGACCGGGCCGTTCCATGCTCTTACCTGAAATGACATCGGTGAAGATTTTGATGGCGCCAGCCTTCTCCAGACGCATGGTCTGGCCCGCAACGTCCTGATCGCCGGTGCTGACGCGGGCATAGCCCAGAATATCACCCATGCCGCACGTCTCCCAAACGGTCGTTCTGTGGACGCTATGGAGGGCAGCCGCTGCGCCCCACCCATATCCGTCCACATACTATGTCTCTTTACTCCTCGCTGTCCATAGGCCCAGATGACCTTTTGTGGACAGGAAACGGCATGACGAAGCGCAAGCATCAACTCCTGACCGAGAGCGAACGCGATCAGATACTCGCCATCCCGACCGATCGCGACCATTTGGCCCGGCTCTATACCTTCGAGCCTTCCGATATCGAGATCATCGGCGCGCGACGGGAGCGACGGAACCAGTTGGGCGTGGCGCTGCAACTCGCGCTCCTGCGGCACCCGGGCATCACGCTTGCGCAGTTGATACAGGACAGGGGAGCAATACCCCATGATCTCGCCGCTTTCGTCGCGGAGCAACTTGGTCTGCACGTAACCGAGCTGGCCAACTATGCGGCGCGGGATCAGACAATGACGGATCATGCCCGTGAGCTGGCGGCGCGTTTGGGGCTTCGGGGGCCAACCCGCGCCGATATTCCCTTCATGGTCGAGGCGGCCGCGAGAACGGCATGGGCGACCGACAAGGGGATGACGATTGCGATGGGCGTGGTCACCGCCCTGCGCGAGGCCCGGATTTTGCTGCCGTCCATCTCCACCATCGAACGCGCCAGCAGCGCGGGACGTGCCCGCGCGCGCAAGCAGGCCGCCCACGCCCTGATCGCCGATCTCAGCGCCGAACAGGTCCAGGCCCTCGATCAGCTCTTCGACGCCGCCGGCGGCATGAGCCATCTCGCCTTGCTTAAGACCATCCCCGTCGCGGCCAAGCCCGATCACGTCCGCCAGATCCTCGACCGTCTGAGGCAGGTGCGGAAGATCGGCATTTCCCCCGACGTCGCGGGCCGCATCCACGCGGACCGATTTCGGCAATATGTCAGGGAAGGCCGTGCGTCGCCTGCCTATATGATCGAGCGCTATATTCCCTCCCGGCGACGCGCCACGCTCGTTGCCTTCCTGCTCGATCTTGAAGAACGGCTGACGGACAGCGCCCTGGAGATGGCGGACAAGCTGATCGGCGGCATCTTCACCCGCGCGAAGAACGCTTGAGATTTTGCGCGACACACGCGTCGGAATTTCTCTCGACGAACTGCAAAGACTACGGCGTATCGCGAGCCCTAAAGATGCCCGTCTCCTTTCGCTTGTTTCGGGGCGAGTAAGGCAGCACTACGCGCGCAAATCGACAGCGGCAGATCGCACTGACGACGCGCTTGTCCGCACCATAGATTTGGCCATGAGCAAGTTTTCCGGCAATGGCGTAGGCGAAAAGAGGCTCGCCACACTCGCATTGACGAGCTTGCGTCGCAATGTCGTCTCCTGATTTCAGCGAAAACACGGAACTGGAATGCAAAGGAGCGCTTGGCCTGTTCGTTCTGGCAGTCGGCGCGATTATGCTCCGCCGCCGTCGCCGGGCAATCGGTTGATCGGGAAGGAGCCCATCAGTGCAATTCGACCATGCATATCGATGGGGTCTGAAGGCCGCACAGGCCGGCTTGCCGCGTCACGCCAATCCCTACCGTGCCTCCCATGTTCGGGCAGCATGGGAGATTGGTTATGCAAGCCACGCAAGTGGCGGTCTCGAGCGATACCGCCACCGATAAATCCAGGAAACTTGGAGCCTGATGCCCGTAAACATCTGGGTGTAAAGAACGTCATGTGGCAAGCGGCCAAATCCCCTTCCCGCCTTCTCCATAAATCGGGGCGAGTTCCACCGTGTTGCGACCTGCGGCCTTGGCCCGATAGAGTGCCTCATCCGCGGCCTTGATCAGGAATTTCTGATCGGGATGGCCGGAATGCAGGGCAATGCCGATCGACGCGGTGACACTGAGGCCGCCCGAGCTTCCCGTTTCGAAAATATGGCCCTCCATATCTGCCCGAATGCGCTCCGCTATGTTGGCCGCAGCCTCGATGCCTGTCTCGACTAGGACGATCAGGAACTCCTCGCCCCCGTACCGGAAAACGAAGTCCGTCGCCCGGACATTCCCGACGATCACTTGTGCCACCTGCCGGAGGACTTCATCACCGACCTGATGGCCGTGCCGATCATTGATCGCCTTGAAGTGGTCGATATCGACCAGCATGACGCTGAGCGCTGTCCCGTTCTCCTTCGCGAATGTGACCTCGCGGCCAAGTATGGCAGGCAGGAAACGGCGGTTAAGGGCACGGGTCAGCGGATCGCGTCCTCCTTCCATGGTGCTTAATGTCTGGAAGAGATCAGCGACCAGGAAGGAAATTTCGTCAACTGCGGCGCGCAAATCCGCCAAGGCGGATGAGCCATCCTGACGCTTACGGGGAGCATCCAGCTCTGGCAGGAGCATCTCATCGATGCGCTCGACAAGTCGGACCACAGTGCTGAACTGCGCCGATTGCTCAAACATGAACTGTGCCCGATGCCGAAGCCAAAGTCCGAAGGCGGAATCGCCCAAGCGGAGCAACCCGCCACCAGGGCCAGCTTGCAGAAGCGCGAACAGTGTGTTCTGGCTCCACTCCATCAGGCTGGCGCGCTGCGTCTCTTTGTCGACTGCAGCGTCCTGATCCAGAGAGAAGAGCCGATAGGCTTCATCTAGTCTCGCTCTTGCCGTGGTGTCCTTTACATAGGACTGGCTGATGAGCATGACGGCCGTGTCCATTCGCGCATCAGCAAGTTGAAGCGCGCGAATGCCTACCAACGGATCGACTGCCTGACCCTGCAGCAATTCAGCGAGCCGTGTCTTGATCACCAGCGCGCCTGTCATTACGAGATGGACCGGAATCTTGATGCGAGCGTGGACTTCGCCAATGATCTTCTGGCGGGCCTGCTTTTCGGGGGAGTCGCGAATGTCCTGTCCGGAAAACAACTGCGTGAGCCACTCAATGAGGGAAGAGCTGAGCCTCTCCTGCACCACAGCGTGGTTCAGGAACTGGGCAGCCTCCTGGTCACGAAGCAGCGTATCGTAGAACAAAGCGACGAGTTCACGGCCATGTTCGGCAGCCATCTCCGCGAGAAGTTTGAGCGGCGCATGGGAGTGCCGGCTATGGGCGGGCAGCTTCGCCGACCCTTTGATCCGCTCTTCGTCCGTAAACATCAATGTGATCCCTTCCGCGCCCCTTTAAGGGCGATGCCTTACCCAGTCGACGTCCAATAGAATTGAGAGAATGCGCAGAACGTCAATCATGAGAAGGGCGCCCGGCAATTCTCGTCGTCATCGACCGAACTGCAGTATTTCGTGGCGATCGCTAGAGCACATACCCGCCATCGATCGTCAGACTGGCACCCGTCATGTAACCAGCCGCCGGGCTAATCAGATAGGAAACGAGCGACGCGACCTCCTCCGCTTTGCCGACCCGCCCAAGTGGAATGAGGTCGCGCAGGCGCGGAACCATCGCAGCCGTCAGATCGGTTTCGATCGGTCCCGGCTGGATGTTGTTGACCGTGATACGCCGGGGCGCGAGGTCGAGAGCGACGCCCTTGACCATGGTCGCGACGGCGGCCTTGGTCATGGCGTAGACGCTGCTGCCCTGCGAGCCAGTTCGAATAGCGGTGTTGCTGCCGATCGTGATCACGCGCCCGCCATCGCGCATGCGCGCGGTCGAAGCCTGGATGGCGAGGAAGACGCCGCGCACGTTGACGTCGAGCATCAGGTCGAGATCCTCGAGCGTGAACGCCTCGATTGTCGCGCGGCGAAGGACGCCGGCATTGACAACCACGACGTCGAGCATGCCCAACCGATCGACCGCATGCGCCACTGATGCGGTGATAGCATCGGCATCGGCGCTATCAGCCTGAATCGCGATGGCGCTGCGTCCCAGGCCGTTGATCGCTTGGACAACCTCAGCGGCGCGATCAGGTTGCGAGACATAGGTCAGCGCCAGATCGAAACCATCTCCGGCGAGCCGGTTTGCGATGGCGGCGCCAATGCCACGCGATCCCCCGAACACCATGGCGACCCGAGCGCTCACGGGATCAGCACCAACTTTCCGGTGGTCCTGCGGCTCTCCATATCCGCGTGGGCCTTCGCCGCATCCGCAAGGGCATATTCGCCGCCGATCCGGACCTTGAGCCTGCCGTCCGCGACCCACTGGAAGAGCTGCGCGGCATGCTTGCGAAGCAGTTCCGGGGTATGGATATGGTCGAAGAAGACGGCGTAGCCGATCTTGATGCTCCTGGGCAGGCTCATGATATCGAGTGGCCCTGGCCCACCCAGCACCGGGCCATACCAGCAGAAGGTGCCCGACCGGCGCAGGACGTCGAGTGAACCCTGAAACGTTGTCGGTCCCGATCCATCATAGACGACATGGACGCCCTCTCCATCGGTCAGGCGCAGGGCCTCTTCGGCAAATCGCCCTTCCGTATCGACAATGACGTGGTCGGCGCCCGCCTCCCGGGCGGTGGCGACCTTTTCTTCAGATGAGACCCGACCGATCACCTGGCCGCCGCGCAACTTGATGATCTGGGTCAGGAGCAGGCCAAGACCTCCTGCCGCAGCGTGAACGAAGGCGATATCACCGGGCAGGACCGGATAGAAGTCGGTCGCGAAATGGCTGGCGGTCAGCCCCTGCATCATGATCGAGGCCGCCGTTCGATCGTCGACCGCATCGGGAACCGGCACCAGCGTCGTTGCCGGGATCGCGACCCGCTCAGCATAACTGCCGGGCGCATAGACCCAGGCGACACGCTGGCCGGGCTGAACAGCCTCGACGCCTTCGCCGACTGCCAGAACTCGACCGACGCCTTCGACGCCCAGGATCTTGGGATTGGGCATGTCAGTCCAGGCAATCCCCTGACGCACGCCGATATCCATGAAGTTGACCCCGGCAACCGCGATCTCGACCAGCGCCTCGCCCGGCCCGGCGACAGGCTCCGGTCGCTCGATCTGCTCCAGCACCTCGCGGCCACCGGTCGCGGTCATCACCACTGCTCGCATGTCTTTCTCCTATCTTGAATGATCGTTCAGTAATTGGTCAAAAAAGGGGTCAGCGCAGCGCGCGCATGACCATCTCCTGCAGGGCAGCCAGGGTTGATCGGTCGGCGCCGCCACGCCCGGCGACGCGGATCCCGGCGATATTGGCGATCAGGAATTGCGCGAGAGCCTCGGGATCGAGGCTGGCTGCAACATCGCCCTCACGCTGCGCGTCGCGCATGCGCGAGGCGATGGCCATGTGCAATGTCCTGCCCAGTGCTGCATGGATATCGACAAGGTCCGGCCGCGATGCGCCGAACTCGCAGGTCGAGCCGACGCCGAGACAGGGCGTGGCTGCTGTCTCCACGACGCGCCGCAGCATGGCCCCGATCCCGTCAATGGCGCGCGCGCCGCTGCGAAGCGCCTCGAAATGCGCCGCGCATTCGCCCATGCCGTAGCGCCGCACCGCCGCGCAATAGAGCTGCCACTTGTCGCCGAAGGCCGCGTAGAGGCTCTGCCGCCCAATGCCCATGGCGTCCACGAGCATCTGCGCCGAACTGCCCTCATATCCATGCTCGCTGAACACGGTGATCGCACCGTCCAGGGCAGCATCCGTGTCGAATTCCCGAGGTCTTGCCATAGGTCATGTATAGCGATTCGGGAACGATCGTTCAAGTATGGATACTCGGTTTCCGTGCGACACCCTCAGCGGGAAGCAGCGACCGTGGCGCCTCCCGAGACGGACGAGAGTCGGCTAGTTTCGCTGGGCTTGGGTTCGCCCGGTCGCCGCGAGGATGAACGGATAGCCCGATGACCTCGGCCGCTGCGTTACCTCTTCGAGCGAGGCGAAGCTCGGGGCGTGCGGGCTTCAGCTTCCGCAGCCTCTCCACTCTGTTCCATATTCTTGAGATCGCGCTCAATGCGGAGCCGCGAGGCGCTGCAGTTCGGTTATGAACTCGTCGCCCCGGCGGCCCGGTTGTGATGGGAGCGAGCACTGCGTGGTAAAGGTGTCTGATCGACGCCAGGCGTCGCGATCAGTCACCAGCGGGACTGCCGTATTTTCAGAGGCGCTTCGCCCATCCTCTGCTGATCGTTCGATTTTTCGGCCGAACAGGCATTGTGCAAGTGCAACCCATAATATATGTTCAATTGAACATATCATGGAGTCTACATGCCGACAGAAGTCGCCATTCATCCTCTCCCGTCGCCCCGAGGCCGCAGGCAGAAGGATATGGTTGGTGGCAGACAGGAATTGCTGGCGGCTGCCATCTGCGCATTTTCGCATGACGGGTTCGAGCGCGCAGATCTGAGAGGAATCGCATCGGCCGCTGGCGTCAGTCAAAACCTCATCCGCGTGCATTTCGGAAGCAAAGCTCAACTCTGGAAAGCCTGCCTGGAAGCGATAACACAGAGCACGACCGGAATAATCGCGGAAATTTCCAAGATTGCCTCAGACGATAGCCGTTCGGTTCATGACCGACTTTGCGACGCGATTACGCGCATAATCTATTTTTATTCGGACCATCCCTATGTGAGGGATTTTGTCGTTCGGCACGCAGCGGATAGGTCTGAGCGGTCGACATTGGTTACGGAACAACTGATCCATCCTGCCTATGAAAGTTGTCGGACGCTTTACGAGGCCGGAATCGCTCAGGGCATAATCAGGGCCAGTCACCCTGCGCTCTTTTTCGCGTTGCTGAGCGCCGCTGCCAATCAACCCGCCAGCTTTCCTACTGTCCTGCGATCGCTTGCTCCCGAGATCCCTGAGGACGCCGCCCGAATTCTCATCGCAGAGACCATCGTCGAGACTTTGCTCCACGGCGAGCCATGCGCTCCGCCGCGGTGAACCTCAAAGGGGAGGTACTTAACCTTTCTGCAGGCTGCCGAGTGCCTGCGCAAAGAAACACAGCAGAGGGACTCGCCTGCTCGCAGGCATTGCCGCTCTGCCGCCGCAGGAGATTGAGCATGTCGATCGATGAACACCAAACCGACCCCCTCGACGGCCTCGCCGAGACGCTCGATCACGCAGCGGCTGCGATGGTGGCTCAGGCAACGCATGGCCTGTCTCCCGCAACGCTTGTTCAGGCATGGTCGGACTGGGCGCTCCATCTCGCCATCTCTCCGGGCAGGCAGTTGCAACTGGCTACCAAGCTGGGTCGCAAATATATGCGACTGGCTGATTATGCAGCCCGGCGCGCCGGCGATCCCGACACCCTTCCCGCAATCGAGCCGCTGCCCCAGGACCGCCGCTTCGACGACCCTGCCTGGCGGGAACAGCCCTATGATCTTCTCGTGCAGGCATTTCTGCTGACCCAGCAATGGTGGCACGCCGCCACGACGGGCATAAAGGGCGTGGACCGTCATCATGAAGACATGGTTGCGTTCGCGGCCCGCCAAATCCTCGACATCGTCGCGCCGACGAACATTATCGCGGCGAATCCCGTGCTCCAGAAGCGGATCGTCGAAACAGGCGGGCGCTGCCTCATCGACGGCATCGAGCATCTTTTCGAGGACATGAGCCGCCTTGCACGAGGGGAATCACCGGCGGGAGTTGAGGCGTTCCCGGTTGGCGAGACTGTTGCCGCGACGCCAGGAAAGGTCGTCTATCGCAACGAACTGATCGAACTGATCCAGTATGAACCGACGAGCGGGATGGTCCATCCGGAGCCGGTGCTGATCGTGCCCGCCTGGATCATGAAATATTATATTCTCGATCTTTCGCCGGACAATTCGCTGGTCCGCTGGCTGGTGGGCCAGGGTTACACGGTCTTCGCCATCTCCTGGCACAATCCGGGCAGCGCCGACCGCAACCTCGACATGGACGCCTATCGACGGCTGGGCGCGATGGCAGCGATCGATGCCATCCACGCGATCTGCGGCGACGCGCATATCCACGCGCTGGGTTATTGTCTCGGGGGCACATTGCTGTCCATCGCCGCAGCCGCAATGGCGCGCGATGGCGACGACAGGCTGGCGAGCGTCACCCTGCTCGCGGCCCAGACCGAGTTCAGCGAACCCGGAGAACTTGGCCTTTTCATCGATGAGTCCCAGCTCAATCTGCTCGAGAACATGATGTGGAGCCGGGGCTATCTCGACAGCAGCCAGATGGGCGGTGCGTTCGAGATTCTGCGTTCGAACGATCTCGTCTGGTCGCGGATCCTCACCGAATATCTGATGGGCGAGCGTGCGCCCATGAACGATCTCATGGCGTGGAACGCCGACGGCACGCGCATGCCTTATGCCATGCACAGCCAGTATCTGCGCCGTCTGTTTCTCGATGATGATCTGGCCGAAGGCAAATACAAGGTCGACGGCCGGGCTATTTCCCTGTCGGCGCTGCGCAAACCGATGTTCATCGTAGGAACCGAACGCGACCATGTCGCGCCGTGGAAGTCGGTCCACAAGATCCACATGCTCTCCCCGGCCTCCATCCGCTTCGTGCTGACAAGCGGCGGTCACAATGCCGGCATTGTATCGGAGCCGGGCCACAGGGGGCGTCGCTACAGCGTGCTCGATCGTGTGGAAGACGGCCCCGTGCTCGACGCGGAGGAATGGCTTACGCGCGCCGAGCCGCATGAGGGAAGCTGGTGGACCGCCTGGGGCGAATGGCTGGTCGACCATTCGAGCGAGCCCGTCCCGCCTCCCCCGATGGGATCGCCCGACAAGGGATATCCCGCGCTCTATCCGGCACCTGGCCACTATGTGAAGGAGCGTTGAGCGATGGCCGGTCCAGCGATGATCGAAAACCGCACCTTCGATGAAATCGAAGTTGGCGACACCGCATCGGTCACACGAACGCTCGAGCCGGAAGACATTCAGCTTTTCGCCCTGGTGTCTGGCGACGTCAATCCGGCTCACCTCGACGCGCAATATGCCGCGACCGACATGTTCCGCCACGTCATTGCCCACGGCATGTGGGGCGGCGGCCTCATCTCCGCCGTCCTCGGAACGCAACTACCCGGTCCTGGCACCATCTATCTGGACCAGTCGTTGCGCTTCCGCCGCCCCGTCGCACCGGGCGACACGATCACCGCCTCGGTCACCGTCGTCGAGAAGCGTGCGGAGAAGAAAATCCTGATCCTCGACTGCCGCTGCGCCAACCAGCATGGCGAGGATGTCATCACTGGCCAGGCCCAGGTGATCGCGCCCGGCGAAAAGGTGCTGCGCCCGCGCGCGGAGCTGCCGGACGTTCGCCTCAACGATCATGACAAATATCGCCGGCTGATGGAGCTTGCCGGTGGTAGCGATCCGGTCCCGACGGCGATCGTGCATCCTTGCAGCGAAGCCGCCATCACTGCGGCGCTCGATGCGGCGCAAGCCGGATTGATCGCCCCGATCCTCATCGGGCCCGATGCGAAGATCAAGGCCGCAGCCACTGCGGCCTCGCGCGCGATCGACGGTTTCCGGATCGTGCCGGTGGCGCACAGTCATGCCGCAGCGGCCAAGGCGGTGGAACTGGTGCGCACGGGCGAAGCGCAGCTCGTCATGAAGGGATCACTGCACACGGATGAACTGATGGGCGCGGTAGTCTCTTCCGCTACAGGCCTTCGCACCGAACGACGGATCAGCCATGCCTATGTCATGGACGTGCCTGGCCGGCCGACACCGCTCATCATTACCGATGCCGCTATCAACATCGCCCCCTCCCTCGAGGAAAAGGCCGACATCATCCGCAACGCCATCGATCTCGCGCATGTGATCGGCATGGAGGCGCCCAAAGTCGCGATCCTCGCTGCGGTCGAAACCGTCAACCCGGCAATGCCTTCGACGCTGGATGCGGCGGCGCTCTGCAAGATGGCGGATCGCGGGCAGATCAGCGGCGGCATTCTCGATGGACCCCTCGCCTTCGACAATGCGGTCAGCGAGGCCGCGGCCAGGGAAAAGGGTATCGTTTCCGAAGTTGCGGGCCATGCGGAAATTCTGGTCGTGCCCAACCTCGAAGCCGGGAACATGCTGGCCAAGCAGCTCACATTCCTGGGCGGCGCCGACGCGGCCGGTATCGTGCTTGGCGCGCGCGTGCCGATCATCCTGACGAGCCGTGCCGACAGCCTGCGCACGCGTCTCGCGTCCTGCGCAGTGGCGGTGCTGATGGCGCGCGCCGTGACGCCGGCAGCCCCTGGATTGCCCGGGGGCAAGAGTGCATGAAGGCGGTCGTCAGCCTCAATTCCGGCTCGTCGAGCATCAAATTCTCTCTCTTCGCCATGGAGCCGGGAGGCAGCCTCCAACTCGCGGCCGGCGGAAAGATCGAGAAAATCGGGATAGTGCCAGCGCTGAAGGCCCGAAGGACGGACGGTACGATCCTGCTCGATCGCACCTGGCCGGATGGCGCAGGCCTTACCCACGCCGACTTGCTGGCCGATCTTTTTTCCTGGGCGATGCAGCATCCACTTGAAGGCTATGAGATCGCCGCCATCGGACACCGCATCGTCCATGGCGGCACAGAATTTTCCGTCCCGCGGCGCATCGATTCTGAATTGATCGACAAGCTGGAAGCACTTTGTCCGCTGGCGCCCCTGCATCAGCCCCATAACCTGGCTGCCGTCCGGGCGATCACCAAGCTTGATCCCGACCTGCCTCAGGTCGCCTGCTTCGACACCGCTTTCCATCATGACAAGCCAGCCCTCGCCTCTCGTTTCGCAATCCCCCGTGCGCTTCACGACCAGGGCATCCGTCGCTACGGTTTTCACGGCCTTTCCTATGAATATATCGCCCGGCGCCTCGCCGCGATCGACCCGGCGCTGGCCTCGGGCAAGGTCATCGCCGCACATCTGGGCAATGGCGCGAGCCTTTGCGCCATGGCGGCGGGGCAAAGCGTCGACACGACCATGGGGTTCACCGCGCTCGACGGTTTGATGATGGGCTCCCGCTCGGGCAGTCTCGACCCCGGTGTCGTGCTGCATCTCATGACGCAGATGGGCATGGGCGCCAAGACGATAGAGGATATGCTTTACAGGCAATCGGGCCTTCTGGGCGTGTCGGGCATTTCCAGCGACATGCGCACGCTTGCCGCGAGCGACGCACCCGAAGCGAAAGAAGCGATTGATCTCTTCGCCTGGCGGGTAGCCCGTGACACCGGCGCCCTTGCCGCTTCGCTGGAGGGTGTGGACGGGATCATCTTTACTGCTGGCATCGGCGAAAATGACGCGGGCATGCGCAGTCTTATTGGTCGCCGGCTCCAATGGCTGGGCCTTGAGATCGATGATCGCGCCAATGCTGCAGGTGAGACGCTGATCAGCGCCCCCGAGAGCCGGATCAAGGCCCTCGTCATCCCCACCGACGAGGAACGCATGATCGCAATTCACACGCTCAGCCTGCTGCAGGAGACCGCCCAATGACACCGCTTGTAGATCTGACCGGCAAGCGCGGCCTCGTCATCGGGATCGCAAACGAACATAGCATCGCGGCAGGATGCGCGGAGGCATTTGCCCGGTGCGGCGCCCGGCTTGCCGCCACCTATCTCAACGAAAAGGCAAAGGACTGGGTCCAGCCTGTCGTCGACCAGCTCGGCGTCGAATGGACTGCGCCGTGCGATGTACGCATCCCCGGCGAACTCGAGGCGCTTTTCGGCCAGGTGCAAGAACGCTGGGGTGGCCTCGATTTCCTGCTGCACTCGATCGCCTTCGCGCCGAAGGAGGATCTCCACGGTCGGGTGGTCGACAGCAGTGCGCAAGGCTTCTCGACGGCGATGGACGTGTCCTGCCACAGTTTCCTTCGCATGGCGAAGCTCGCCGAACCGCTGATGGCAACGGGCGGATGCCTGCTTTGCGTGACCTTCTATGGTTCGGAGCGGGTGGTCGAACACTATAACCTGATGGGTCCCGTCAAGGCGGCCCTGGAAAGCGCAACGCGCTATGTCGCCGCGGAACTGGGCGCCAAAGCCATTCGGGCACACGCTATTTCACCAGGGCCGATTGCCACCCGCGCCGCAAGCGGAATCGACCGGTTCGACGAGTTGCTCGATCGGGCTGCCGCGCAGGTTCCCGCAGGAAAATTGGTTGACGTAAGCGACGTCGGCGCGCTGGCCGCCTTCCTCGTCAGCGATGCCGCGAAGCGGATCACCGGCACGATCATTCCGGTCGATAACGGGCAGCATCTTTTCGCGTGATCGTTCGGGCTGCCCCTCTTGCCCTCGCAGCCAGCGCCGTACTGGCGTCGCAGGCGCACGCGCAAGCTGCTCTGGAGTATGTCGTCCAGCGCGCAGGCAACCGCGATCAGAGCGGACATATCCTTGTCGATGTGCGCGTTCTCAATGCCGGGGCGGCCGCGCAGGAGGTTCGCCTTCCCGACGAGGTTGCGGCCGATCTGGTCAGCAACGGCACGTATCGAAAGGTCTGGCTGCAACGAGGCGAAAAACAGGCTGCGGTTCTGACGATCCGGGCCAATGGCTTTGCGGCGGCGCGCTACCGGATCGACTTTCAGGACGTCATGGACGGCGCGGCCTTGTCCATTCCCTCCTGGTCAACGCAGCAAATCCTCCTGACGATCGGCGTCGATCCTGAGGCCGACCGCTCTGCCCCGGTCGCCCTGACTGCCGCGCCCTCGCTCACGCCTCCGACCTCTCCGCAGATATCGCCAGACTCCGTCACACCATCGCCGACAGACCGAACCCGGGGCAATGCTTTCATCCCCAATCTCTCGGTCTACGAACCGATCTATGCGGTCTATGGCCCCGGCACCAACACCGACGCACGCATCCAGATCAGTTTCAAATATCAGCTGTTCGGAAGTCGAGCGCGGATGGACCGCTCTCCCTCGCTGATCGACGGCCTCTATTTCGCCTATACCCAGCGCATGTTCTGGGACGTGGCGGCGAAATCCTCGCCCTTCCGCAATATCGATTATCAACCCGAGCTCTTCTATCTCTCGCCTGCCCTGCCCGTGTCAGATAAGGCCACGATCAGCGGCCAGATCGGCCTTCGCCATGAGTCCAATGGACGCGATGGCGCAGCCTCGCGCAGCCTCAACATGCTCTATCTGGCCCCGATGGCCGGCTTCTCGCTCGGCGAGGACCGAAGGCTGACGATCGCGCCGCGGCTGTGGCTCTATCTCGGAAACCTTTCGGACAATCCTGACATTCGCCGATATCGCGGCAATAGCGGGCTTTTCATTGAGGCCAGCGAGGATGATGGGCTGCGCGTCTCGGCTTCTACCCGTCTCAACCTGGGTAGCGGCAAGGGAGCTCTGACCGCCGAGCTCTCCTACCCGTTCCGGCGTATCCTGGGCGGAGGCCCGGACTTCTATCTCTTCGGCCAGGGCTTCACCGGCTATGGCGAAAATCTGCTCGACTATAACAAGCACGTGACGCGCCTGCGGATCGGCGTGGCGCTCGTGCGATGAACGCTCAAGGAGGTATAGCGTGAAGCTGCGGGGCCCTATCGTCATTCCCATTCTGGCCGTCGTCCTCATCGCCCTGGCTTTCGGGCTGTGGTGGATGTTTGGACGCACCGACAAGCTCCCCGATACCATCGTGCGCGGCAACGGCCGTCTCGAGATGACGCGCACCGATATTGCCGCCAAATATCCTGGCCGCCTGATGTCGCTTGACGTCCATGAAGGTGATCTCGTCGGGGCGGGGCAGGTCATCGCCCGGCAGGATGATGTAGACCTCAAAACCCAACTCGCCGGAGCGCTTGCCAAGCGCGAACAGGCAGTATCCGCCCTCATGCGCGCGCAAGGGGAGCTCGCCGCGCGGGACAGTCAGGCTCAGCTCGCCCGCATCGACTGGGTCGAGACCGGCAAGCTGCGGGAGCGTGACATGGTCTCGAACGTCGAGCTGGAGCAGCGTCGCCTGGCCTTGGGTGCTGCGCAAGGTGGCGCCCAGGCGGCGGGCGGCGGTGTCGGCGAGGCACGCTCGGCCATTGCCCAGGCCGACGCCCTGATCGCGCAAACCAGAGCCGGCCTTGCCGACCTGCGGATCATCGCACCGACGCCCGGGCGCGTCGAATATCGGATCGTCGAGCCTGGAACCATGTTGCCACCGGGCGGCAAGATCGTGTCGCTGGTCAATGCCGAGGATGCCTGGCTCACCATCTTCCTGCCCGCTTCGGTCGCCGGCAAGATCAGGATCGGCGACGAGGCACGCATTCTTCCGCAGGGTTTTGGCGACGCCATTCCCGCGCGCGTCAGCTTCGTGGCGCCCGATGCGCAGTTCACGCCAAAATTCGTCGAGACGGCCAGCGAACGCGAGAACCTGTCCTACCGGGTGAAGCTGCAGATCGCGCCTGATCTCGCCCGTGGCCTGGACGGAAGGCTGAAAGCCGGCATGACGGCGGACGGGTTCGTGCGCACCGATACGCGCCAGCCCTGGCCCGACCTCACCAAGATCGACAAATGATCCCGCCCGCTCAGATCCTCCCCGAAGAGGCGATACGGATCGAAAGCCTTTCGCATCGATATGGCGGTATCATCGCCTTGAACGAGGTTTCGCTCTCCCTGCCCAAGGGGAAGACCACCGCGCTGGTCGGGCCCGATGGCGTAGGCAAGTCGACGCTGCTCGGCCTCATATCCGGCGTGAAAAAGCTGCAAACGGGACGTCTTTCGGTTCTCGGCTTCGATCTCACCGAGCGTCGCAAGCGGGAGGAGTTCCTTTCCCGCGTCGCCTATATGCCCCAGGGGCTTGGTCGCAATCTCTACCCGACGCTTTCCGTCCGCGAGAATATCGACTTCTTTGGTCGCCTCTTCGGACTGTCTGCAGTCGAGCGGGAAGCGCATATGCGGCGCTTGCTGGACGCGACGGGGCTTGCACCCTTTCCGGACCGGCCCGCCGGCAAACTTTCGGGCGGCATGAAGCAGAAGCTGGGCCTGTGTTGCTCGCTGGTGCACGATCCGGATCTGCTCATCCTCGACGAACCCACCACGGGGGTAGACCCTCTTTCACGACGGCAGTTCTGGGAACTGGTGGATGCGATGTGCGCGGAGCGGCCGGACATGACCGTGCTGGTCTCCACGGCTTACATGGAAGAGGCAGAGCGCTTTGGCCACCTCGTGGCGATGGACGATGGCAAGGTGATCGCGCAAGGGGATACGCGCGAGATCATGCGTGACGCGGGCGCGGATACGCTCGAAGCCGCCTATGTTCGCCTGCTTCCGCAAGACAAGCGGCCATCGGGCGACGCGCTGGTCGTGCCGGCCTGGCAGGACAAGGGCGAAGCGCCGGCAATCGAGGCGCATGATCTGACGCGGCGCTTTGGTGATTTCGTAGCGGTCGATCATGTGAGCTTTCGCATCGGACGCGGCGAGATATTCGGTTTTCTGGGCTCGAACGGCTGCGGCAAGACCACGACCATGAAGATGCTGACCGGCCTGCTCGATGCGACGGACGGAACGGCCAGCCTTTTCGGGCGGCCGATCGCCCCCGGAGACATGGAGACGCGCATGCGCGTGGGCTATATGTCGCAGGCCTTCTCGCTCTATGAAGAGCTTTCGGTTCGCCAGAACCTGGTCCTTCATGCGCGGCTCTATCGCGTGCCACGCCAGCAGGCAGGCGAACTGGTTTCGGCCGCGCTTGCCCAGTTCGAGCTCGAAGCCCATGCCGATGCCGTTCCCGCCGCTCTGCCGCTCGGCATACGGCAACGCCTGCAACTCGCCGCCGCCTGCCTCCATCGACCCGAGATCCTGATCCTGGACGAGCCCACGTCCGGCGTCGATCCGGCGGCGCGCGACATGTTCTGGCGCCATCTGATCCGCCTCTCGCGCGATGAAGGGGTAACGATCTTCGTCTCCACCCACTTCATGAACGAGGCGGAACGGTGCGACCGCATATCGCTGATGCATCGCGGGCGGGTTCTGACGGTCGGCGCGCCGACGGAACTCACACAGCGATATGATGCGCAGCGGCTCGAGGATGCTTTTATCGCTGTCCTCGAGAAGGATAATGACGAAGCGCCGACTGCTTCCGCCCATCTGCCGGTCGATGCTTCGGTCGCTTCGTCCACTCCTGCCGCCGGTGCGCGATCGACGGCTCCCGGCCGGCCGCGATTACCAACCGCTGCCGGCAGCTGGCCGGGCTTCGCCTGGGCCTTTGCCCGGCGCGAAGCGACCGAACTCATGCGCGATCGCATCCGGCTCGCCTTCGCGCTGATCGGCCCGATCATCCTGCTGTGCATTGCAGCCTACAGCATTTCCTTCGACGTCCAGAATATCCGCCTTGCCGTTCTCGATCATGACCGCAGTGCCGCCAGCCGTGACCTGCAACTTTATTTTGAAGGGTCACGCTATTTCCGGGTTGAGCCCGAACTTGCGAGCGACGCGGCCGCCGATCAGGCGCTGCGCGAGGCATCGACCAAGATGGTGCTGGACATACCCCCCGGCTTCGGACGCGATCTGACCGCAGGGCGGCGGCCCGCGGTCGACGTGCGGATCGACGGCGCGAGTCCTTTCCCCGCGTCGAACGCCCGCGCTTATGCCGAGGCTGTTCTCCTTCGCTACGCAATGGACCAGTTGCGGTCCGCGCAGCCCTTCGCTGTGCCTGATCTCTCGTCCACAATCGAACCGCGCTTCATCTACAATCAGGAGTTTCGCAGCATCTACGCCATGGCGCCGGGCGTCCTGATGCTCTGCATGATCCTCATTCCCGCGATGCTGACGGCCCTTGGGGTCGTGCGCGAAAAGGAAATCGGCTCGATCACCAATCTCTACGCTTCGCCGGCGAGCCTGGGCGCATTCCTGGTCGGCAAGCAGATGCCCTATGCCCTTCTTGCGATGATCAGTTTCGTGACGCTGATCCTGGTGACTGTCTTCATTTTGGGAGTACCGCTCAAGGGGTCCTTGCCGGCCCTTCTGATCGGCGGGTTCCTCTTCATTCTGTCTGTCACCGGGCTGGGGCTGATGATCTCGGCCTTTGTGCGCTCGCAGGTCGCCGCCATCTTCGCGACATCCCTCATCTGTCTTATTCCGTCGGTGAACTTCTCCGGGCTCCTTTACCCCGTTTCCACCCTGACAGGCCCGAGCCATATCATCGGGCTGACCTTCCCCTCCTCCTGGTTCCAGATCGTCAGTCTCGGCACATTCACCAAGGGTCTGGGCATGGCCAGTTTCGGCCAGGCCTATCTGGCCCTGATGGCGCTCGCATTCCTCTTCGTGGGCGGCGCACGCCTGATGCTGGGAAAGCAGGAGAAATGACGCGCTGGATTCTCAACGTTGCGCTTCTGAGCGGCAAGGAACTGCGCAGTGTCATGAAGGATGTGACGCTGATGGCGCTTATCCTCTTCGCTTTCACCGTGGCGATCCAGCTTGTTGCGAACGGGGTACGCGCAGAGGTCATGAACGCTTCGGTCGCGATCATGGACGAGGATCATTCCGAACTGTCGCGCCGGCTGCGCGATGCCATCCAGCAGCCCTATTTCAAACCACCCGAGGACATCGAGCGATCCGCGATCGGCCCTGCGATGAACAGCGGAAAATATATCTTCGTCATCGAAATCCCGCCCCGCTTCGAAGCCGATACGCTCGCGGGCCGGTCGCCTTCCGTCCAGATTCTCGTCGACGCGACCGCCATGACGCAGGCAGGTCTGGGCGCTGCCTATTTCCAGCAGATATTCGCGCAGGAAACGCTCGACTTCCTCCATGCCCGGGGCCTCCTGGAGGCGCTGCCGGTCCAGGTCGAAAGCCGGATGCATTTCAATCCCAACGCCCAGTCGGCCTGGTATACCTCGGTCATGCAGATCGTCACCAACGTGACGGTGCTCTCGATCATCCTCGTCGGCGCGGCGGTGATCCGTGAGCGTGAGCATGGCACGATCGAGCATCTGCTGGTGATGCCCGTGCGCGCCAGCGAGATCGCCTTCGCCAAGATCCTTGCCAACGGCCTCGTCATCCTGCTGGCCTCGATCGCGTCCCTCTGGTTCGTCGTTCATGGCGTTCTGGGCGTGCCGCTGACCGGATCTCTCCTGCTCTTCACTGCCGCGATGTTTCTCTACCTCTTCTCGGTCACCTCGCTCGGCATGTGGATGGCAACGCTCGCGCCATCCATGCCGCAGTTCGGGCTCTTCGCAGTGCCCGTCTACGCCATCGCTTATCTGCTCTCGGGAGCGGCAACGCCGCTCGAGAGCATGCCCTCGGCGATCCGGACGATTGCGCTATGTCTGCCGACCACCCAGTTCGTCAGCCTCTCCCAGGCGATCCTCTATCGCGGCGCGGGCGTGCGAACGATCCTGCCGGAACTCGCGATCATCTGCGGCTCGGGCGTGTTCTTCGTGGCGATGGCCGTCAGCCGCTTCCGTTCGATGCTCTCAAGGCAGGGCTAAAGGTCATGGATGACATCACCCAGGAAAATCAGAATGCATAGCCAATTGCTTCCTCCATCGCTCGCGCTGCTGCTCACCGCTTGCGCCAGCGTCCCGAACACGCCCGCGCACGCGCCACGCATCACTCCGCCCAATCGCCTGGATGCGGCGGCGGCGAACGACGCGGCAATAACCGGGACAGACCGCTGGTGGACGGCGTGGGGCGATCCCGCTCTTGATGCGCTGGTCGAGAAATCGCTCGAAGCAAACGCCGATATCCGCGCTGCAAAAGCCCATGTCGCCGCCGCGCGTGCGCTAGTCACTGTCGCGGAATCGGCGCTTTATCCTACCGTTGCCGCAAATGGCACAGCGTGGGCCAGTCAGAGCGATGCCGGGATCGATGACAAGTGGCAGGCCATGCTGCCGTCGCTGTCCGGAAACAGCGGCAGTGGATATCTGGTGGGTCTTGGAGCCACCTGGGAGGCTGACCTGTTCGGTGGACGCCATGCCGACGCCGAAATGGCGCGCGCGCTTTCCGAAAGCACCGCACGAACGGCCGATGGCGTCAGGCTCATGGTCGCCGCCGATGTCGTCGAAAATTATCAGCAGCTGCAGGGGCTGAGGCGGCGCCTCGATGTCCTCGATCGCAGCGAGGCTACGGCCAGTCGCCTTGTCGATTATGCGGCCGCCCGGCAGCGGACGGGCGCCGCGACAGCGGCCGATGTCACCCGCGCCCGCAATGGACTGGAGGCGCTGCGCGCCTCCCGCCCGGCCCTCACATCCCTCGTCGATGCGCGCAAGCGGCGACTGGCCGTGCTGGCGGGCGACGTCCCCGAACAGGCGCCGGATATGGTCACCTCCGCCACTTTTGAGACGCCAGATGCGCCCACCGGGCAACTTCCTTCCGACATTCTTGATCGCCGGCCTGATGTCGCGGCGCGATCATGGCTGGTGAACGCGCGTGCGGCGCGCCTCAAGAGCCTGAAGGCCGATCTGCTTCCGCGCTTCGCCATCCATTTTCTGGGGCAGAACGGGCATATCGAACTGGGCGGCCTGCCGGGCTATGGCGGAACCGGAGGTCTGGTCGGCCTTTCCGCATCGATGCCGCTTTTCAATGCCGGAAGGTTGCAGGCCAGTGTCAAGGCGGGCGATGCCGAACTTGAGGCTGCTCTCGCCAATTATGACCAGGCCATGCTGTCGGCGCTCGAGGAAGTTGAATCCGCTTATGGTTTTCGGGCGGGGCTGGACGAACGCCTGGCCGGGCTTATCCGTACATCCGACATGGCCCGCCGACGCGCCGACCAGCTGGCGATATTGTACGATGCCGGACGCACGCAGTTGGGCGATGTGTTGCAGGCCCGATTGGATGCGCTCTCGGACGAGGACAAGATGGAACAGACCCGCATCGCACAAGGAACGGCAACCGTTCAGCTCTATCGTGCGCTGGGGGGCGGCTGGTAAGGTTGCGCCGGGCCGCTCGGCCAGCGTCGAGGTCTGCTTTTCCGCCTTTTGAGGGCCACGCAGATCGACGAACTCAGCTGACCGATCACGACAAAATGCAGGTCGCTGAGTGACGCTGCAGGATCAACCTCATGATGTGACTGGGAAAAATGCGGCCTCGTATCAATTTTCCAGTCATCAATTAGGTGCCAGGCACAGTGGAATAAAATCTAAAGGTCAACTGTGCTATTCCTGCTTTAGAGCTATGAGAGCGCGCATGCGCCGAACAGAATAGGTGAGCCATGAAGGAGTTTCTCGAACGTGCGGCGAAGGCAGGTGCATTGTCGTTTCGTGACTTGCATATCATTCTCGATGCTCTACCGATCCCCCTTTCCTGGGCTACCTTGCCCGAGGGAGAGATCAGATTTCTCAACCGGGCATTCACGAAAACCTTCGGTTATCCGGAAGGGGCATTCCCAACTGTCGACGACTGGATCGACGGTGCCTATCCGCGTGAACATCATAGGAAAGAAACCCGCCGACTTTGGAATGATCTATGGCTCGCGCGCGCCGAGGGCATATCGGAAATCGATGCTTGCGAGATCGAGATATTATGTGCGGACAAAACGATCCGCACAGCCTGATCTGCCCCCACCGAGTGGACCGATTGGTTTGTTAGTGGATTAAGCCCATCGCCGCCATATTCGGACGGAGGTGGAGCGAAGCGGAACCGGAGGCCGGATATGGCGGTGTCGCCGTTTCCGGTGCCGGCGGTCGGTAGCCCAAGCTGCTGTGAGGGCGAACGGTGTTGTAATGCCGCCGCCATGCCTCGATCAGCACCTTGGCCTCAGCGAGGCTGTAGAAGATCTCGCCGTTGAGCAGTTCGTCGCGAAGCGATCCATTGAAGCTTTCGTTATAGCCATTCTCCCATGGTGATCCCGGCGTGATGTAGAGCGTCGTCACGCCGATCTGCCCCAGCCATTTCTGGACGGCGGTCGCGATAAATTCGCTTCCGTAGCACATTGGGAAGCGGCCCCTCGAAGGGGCGCACCGCCTTGATGAAGGCAAGGGCGCGTAGCGCCCGCAGGCTTCATCAAGGCGGTCATGATCGGCCCGCAGGTCTCTAAAGTGAAGTTGTCGACTCAACCCTTTGGAGACAGACCGACCATGACCAAGCGTAGCTCTAATCCCACCGACGCCGTGCTGGTAGCCATCGATATGTCCAAACACCGCCAGGAGGTCCTGATCGAACGTCCAGAAGGCGGACGCCGACGTCGCATGACGGTGATGGCGACAAAGGCAGATTATGATCGCTTGGCCACGGATCTTAGCGACATCGGGCGTCCGATCATCGTCGGCTTCGAGGCTACTGGTAACTACCATCGCACGCTGGCGCATCGCCTGCTGTCCGCCGGCTTCGAGTTGCGCTTGATCTCGTCCGTTGCCTTGGCTCGAACGCGCGAGGCTCTGCACAATGGCTGGGACAAGAACGATTCCAAGGATGCGCAAGTGATCCTGCACATGCTGCGGATTGGCGCCACCCAGCGATACGTCGATCCGCTCGCCGCCGGGATCAACGACCTGCAGGAGATGTCGAAAACGCACGAGGCGATCTCCAAGGCTAAGACGCAGACATGGCATCGCATCCTGACCCACTACCTGCCGCTCTATTTCCCGGAGATTGAACGCTTCGCTGGCAACAGCCGATCCGACTGGTTCCTTGCTCTGCTCGAACGATTCCCGACCCCAGCCAGCATGACTGTGCTCGGCCAGGAGACTTTCTCCCGCGAAGCATGGGACTTGGTCGGCCGCAAGGTGTCCAAAGCCCGGCTGATCAACGATATCTACGAGACCGCCTGCGCCTCCGTGGCGCTACCTGTCGACGAGGATTCCGTCTCGATCGCTATGTTCCGCATGGTGATCGCCCAAGCACGCAACCTGATCCGACAGCGCGACGAGATCGAGCGAACGGCGCATGCCATGCTGGCCGAAAACCGCGATTATCAGCTCTTGCGCATGATCCCCGGCATTGGGCCCATCAATGCGTTGACCATTCTCGCCGAGGCAGGCGATCTACGCCGCTTCAGCCATCACCGCCAGTTCCTGAAGTTCTGCGGTCTTGATCTTGCGACCCGGCAGTCCGGCACATTCCGAGGCCGCACGATGCTGTCCAAATACGGTGATGCGCGATTGCGGCGGACCTTTTGGATGGCTGCCCAGGTCGCCGCACGTCAGCGCAACAACAGTTTCCGCGACAAGCTCGGACGATACACTGCCGGGCACGCGGACGATGCCGATCGTCGCCGCAAGGCGATGACGGCGCTCACCGCCAAGATGGCGCGCGTTGCCCATGCCGTCATCAAGACGGGGACAGAGTACCGACCGTTCCTTGAACGGTCGGATGCCAGGTGGAAGGACCCCTCTCTGCAAGTGCCGTGAGGGCGCGAAAGCGACCCTGTAGATAATGTTCGGGCCTTCCACCTGGGTGCGTATCTCGTTCTAAGGACGGTGAGGACCACGGCCGCTTCGGCGCCGCTGGATCCTGTGTTTGCTATGGCAGGGAGCGATCCCGTTGACGGTGGAAGCCATCTGGCTCAGAATGCATGCCTCGCCGCTCAATGTCGGCGCATAGAGATCTGTTGACCAAATCTCGCTTTCCTTCGTGACCCAGGACGTTGTCGGACCGTATATGTACCGGAGGACCGCGAGAAATGAACAGGTCGGCCAGCGCCGCCAGCACATCCTCGTGTTTGAGCTGCCGGGCAACGATGAGTGCCAGGCACTCCCTGCTGGCCTCATCGATGATGGTCAGGATCCGGAACTTGCGGCCATCGTGCGTGCGCCCTTCGACGAAGTCGTAGGCCCACACATGCCCGGGATACTCAGGCCGTAGGCGGATACATGATCCGTCGTTGAGCCACAGGCGTCCCCGTTTGGGCTGGCGCAGCGGGACCTTCAGTCCTTCGCGTCGCCATATCCGCTCGACCCGTTTGTGGTTCACCGTCCACCCCGCATGGCACAGCAACGCCGTCACCCGGCGGTAGCCATAGCGACCATATTGCTTCGCCAACGCGACGATGTCCTCCGTGAGCGCCTGTTCGTCATCCGCCCCACGCGGCACCTTGCGCTGTGTCGATCGATGCTGCCCTAGCACCCGGCATATCCGTCGCTCGGACACTCGGATCGGCAAATCTTGTCGCAACTGATCGATGCAGCGCCGCCGCCGCGCGGGGCTTAGAAGTTTCCCTTGGCAGCTTCCTGCAAGATCAGCTTGTCCAACGTCAGATCCGAAATCGCCCGGCGTAGCCGCTGGTTCTCTTTCTCCAGATCCTTCATCCGCCGCGCTTGGTCGGTCTTCAGGCCGCCATATTCCTTGCGCCAGCGATAGTATGTCTGCTCGCTGACTGCGATCCGGCGGCACGCCTCTGCTGTCGAGGCTCCCTGCGCCAGCACAATCTCAGCTTCACGCAGCTTGCCGATAATCTCTTCCGGCTTGTGCTTCTTGCTCGGCATTCATCGTCCCTTTCGTGGTCCAGACTATCATAGTCTCTGGGCCACTCAGCGGGGGGCAGATCATATCACTGACCTTGCCGCTGCTTCGGGTTCAAGGGGGCTCGCTCAAAACCAGCATTGTTTGCAGGCCGAGACCAGCGTGTTGATGGAGGTGCTGCGCAATCATGGCGACGAAGTGCGACGACGCGTCCGATATCAGATTAGTATGCCACCCTTGAAGCATTGCTGGTTCCGATCGTGTTGCTAACGCAACGTACGGCGAACTGCATCTTGCCATCCGGCGACGAGCGTTTTGCGTTCAAAATTCGCCATTTTCGGTTCAAAAATCTGTCCCTGCGTCCAGGTTTCGGCCAGAGCGTTGAGATCCGCCCAGAGCCCTGTCGCAAGGCCCGCATGAAAGGCAGCGCCAAGCGCTGTCGTCTCAAGATGAACGGGCCGCTCAACCTTCGTTTCGAGCATGTCGGCAAGGAATTGGCAAAGCCAGTCATTTGCGGCCATACCGCCATCGACGCGCAGTTTGGCAGGGGCTGCGCCGCCATCTGAGACCATCGCTTCTGCAAGATCCATAGTCTGGTAGGCGACCGCCTCAAGCGCGGCGCGAGCGAGATGGGCCTGGGTCGCGTCAAGCGTCAGGCCAAAAATCGCACCACGCGCATCAGGATCCCAGTGAGGCGCGCCAAGTCCCACAAAAGCCGGAACCATATAGACACCATGACTGGAGGGAACCCGCGTAGCCATATCGTTCGTTTCACGAGCATGCGTGATGACGCCGATCCCGTCCCGCAACCATTTCACCGCCGCGCCAGCAACGAAAATCGAACCCTCAAGAGCATAGGTCATCTGCCCGTTCAGGCGATAGGCTGGTGTCGTGAGGAGGCGGTTATTTGATTCCAATGCCTCGGTACCCGTGTTGAGGAGCATGAAGCAACCGGTGCCATAGGTCGACTTCGCCATTCCCACGCCAAAGCAAGCCTGACCGAACAGCGCGGCCTGCTGATCCCCGGCAACACCGGCAATGGGGATTGCTGCGCCCAGAAGCGCAGCGTCAGTCGTGCCGAAATGATGCGCATTATCATGCACCTCGGGAAGCACCTGCATCGGCACACGCAGCAGACGACACATTTCCTCATCCCAACGTTGCTCGCGGATGTTGTAGAGCATCGTCCGACCAGCATTGGTCACGTCCGTGGCATGAACCTTCCCACCCGTCAGGCGCCAGATCAGGAAACTATCGATGGTGCCAAACGCAAGCTCACCCCTTTCAGCGCGCTCTCTGGCGCCGCCGACATTATCAAGAATCCAGGCGAGCTTGGTGCCCGAAAAATAGGGATCGACGAGAAGGCCGGTACGCGAGCGCACTTCCGCCTCAAATCCTTCCTCTCCCTTGAGTTCGGCGCATAGTCTGGCGGTACGGCGATCCTGCCACACGATGGCGCGATGGATCACCTTCCCAGTACCGCGCTCCCAAACGACCACTGTCTCGCGCTGGTTGGTGATGCCGATGCCGGCAATGCCGCCGGTACCCACCCCGCTCTTCTCGATAGCTTCTTTGGCAAGACGGAGGGTGTCGCGCCAAATGTCCTCCGGGTCATGCTCCACCCACCCCAGGTCGGGATAATGTTGTTCGAACTCACATTGCGCGCTTGCAACGGGACGCGCGTGCCTGTCGAACACGATGGCGCGCGTCGATGTCGTGCCTTGATCGATGGCCAGAATGTGCACAGGCTGAGGCATTAGGCGGCTCTCCGGGCTTTTCTTCAAAGGTTTACTTGACAGGCATGTCCGTATCGCCCGGCGCACCTGACTTGCTTCGCGAAGGTAAATATGGCTTGACGGCAATTTGATAGAGACCAGCGCCGAGCGTTCCACCAAGTAACGGCGCGGCAATCGGGACCCACCAGTAATTCTCGGGACTTGGAAAAGCGGCCTGATCGTATCCGGCGAGCCAAGCCAGAAGCCGTGGCCCAAAATCGCGAGCGGGATTGAGTGCCCAGGCTTCCAGATATCCTGCGGACGCGCCAATGGTCGCGACCAGCAGACCGATCATGAGAGCGCTCGAATTCGCCCGTGGCGCAACATCGTTGAACTCGTCCGTGATGGCGAAGATTCCCAGCAACAGGAGGCCGGTCAGGATCACTTCATCCCAGAATGCGTGGATCGGGGTGATATGTTCGCCGGGATGAGTGAAGAATACCCCTGCGGCGCCACCTGTCGCACGCGTCAAGCCATGGGCTGCATTATAAGCGTCAATCACCGGATGATAAAGTTGCAGCACCAGGCTGGCACCGATGAACCCACCTATCACCTGCGCTATCCAATAAGGCAAAATCTTGCGTTTGGGGAAACCACGGAAAAAAGCGAGCGCCAGCGTGACCGCCGGATTGGCGTGTGTTCCGGAAACGGCACCCGTGACATAGATCGCGATTGTCACGCCCAGCCCCCAGGCGATGCAAACGCCCCAATAGGCCTGAGCATAGGGACTCGGGTCATAAAGGGTGATCATGGCTGCCGCACCATCACCGATCAGGATTATGATCGCGACCGCCAAGGCCTCGGAGATGAGTTCGCCGATCAGGGCGCGGCGATATTCCACCTTCAAGTCTCCCCACGTTGGAACAATTTTCATCTGAAACTGCCCCATCTGCACACGCTTTCATATTAACGTCAACTCTTTCGTTTGCATTTTCGGTTTTGGCATATTATTTTCTATCGAAAGAAGCCTGGGAAAGATGCCCTTCGGATCGAACCAGGACACTTCCGCCGCCTTCCTATCGAGAGAAGATCGAATGACCGCATGCCCGCCCCCCTCTCCTGCTACCGGTATGCACGTCGAAACCTATGATTTGTTGATCGTGGGGGGAGGCGTGAATGGCGCCGGGATAGCACGCGACGCCGCCGGCCGCGGACTTTCGGTCCTGCTGGTAGAGCAGGACGATCTGGCCAGTTATACCTCCTCATCATCGACAAAACTAATCCACGGCGGGCTGCGTTATCTGGAATACTACGAATTCCGCCTAGTCCGAGAGGCTTTGATCGAACGCGAGCGGTTACTGGCTATGGCGCCGCACATCATGTGGCCGCTGCGGTTCGTCCTCCCGCAATCACTTTCCCCTCGCCCCGCCTGGATGGTCCGACTTGGCCTGTTCCTTTACGATAATCTGGGTGGCCGGAAGAACTTGCCCGGAACCGAAACGATAAACCTCGACCGCAGCCCGCGCGGGATCGGGCTCAAGCCCCAGAAGGGCAAGAAACGGGGCAAGGCTTTCGTCTATTCAGACGGGTGGGTGGAAGACAGCCGGCTCGTCGTACTTAACGCAATGGATGCGGCTGCCCGCGGCGCCCGGATCGAAACACGCACACAGCTAACGCAAGCACAAAACGAAAATGACGAGTGGATTGCAACGCTCGAAACGAAAGCCGGTACAGTCCGTCAGGTGCGCGCAAGGATGCTGGTCAATGCCGCCGGTCCATGGGTCGATAAGGTTCTTGGCCGCATCGGGCGCAGCAACAACAATCGCGGCGTGCGGCTTGTCAAGGGCAGTCATATGATATTGCCGCGCCTCTACGATGGCGACCATGCGTTCATGCTGCAGAATCCGGACCGTCGCATCGTCTTCGCGATTCCTTATGAAGGCGAATTCACACTGATTGGCACCACCGATGAGCCCTGGACGGACGAACCCGGCAAGGCTGAAATCAGCCAGGGCGAAGTCGACTATCTGTGCGCGACGGTGAATCGCTATTTCGAAAAGGAGATTACACCGTCCGATATCGTGTGGAGCTATGCCGGCATCCGCCCGCTTTATGACGATCATGCTGCCGACGCCTCTGCGGTAACGCGTGACTATGTGCTCGATTTCGAGAAACCCGAGAAAACACGGGCGCCACTACTCAGTATCTTCGGCGGAAAGATCACCACTTATCGCAAATTGGCTGAGCATGCGATGGAGCATATAGCTGAAGTGTTCCCAACTGCCGGGAAGGCCTGGACAGCAGGTGAACCGCTGCCCGGTGGAAATCTGCCGGGGCAGGACTTTGATCGGTTTGTGGCTGACCTGTCATCGCGGTGGCCGGACATGCCCTCAAAGTTGCTTCGCCGCCTCGCTCGGGCATATGGCACAGAAGCGATCCAGATTCTTGGCGCCGCAAGCGTTCCGGCTGACCTGGGCGAGGACTTCGGGGCCGGGCTCCACGCCGCCGAGATAGAATATCTGTTCGCGGCCGAATGGGCGCGTACAGCAGAGGATATTCTTTACCGACGCTCGAAGCTGGGCTTGCATGTGCCGCCTGGGACCGAGACTGAAATCGATGCCTATCTCAGCACACTTTCCCGGTGCGTCGCTTCGCTTTAGTGATCAGCAAGATCACAAGGAAACAGGAAGCAGGAGCAATGGAGCGAGGAACCGCGGCTGAAGGCGATGTCGTCGCAGCACGTCGAGAGCATATCCTGGAGATAGCCCGCAGCGCTGGCAGCGTTGCCGTTGAGGATCTGGCCGAGCGGCTTGGCGTAACACCGCAAACGATCCGCAAGGACCTGAACGTGCTAGCCGGACAGTCGCTGCTTTCCCGCATTCATGGCGGAGCGCTGGTGACCTCCGGCGTTGACAACCTGGCCTATGACGCACGTCGGACTGTCGCATCGAATGCGAAGGCTCGTATTGGGGCAGCAGCTGCCGCGCTGATCCCCAATGGCGCTTCCCTGTTCGTGAATATCGGCACCACAACCGAGGCTGTGGCTGCAAATTTTGTGCATCATCGCAACCTCATGGTGGTCTCGAACAATCTCAACGTCGTTGACACCCTTTCAGATCATCAGGCGATGGAACTTGTCTGCGTAGGCGGCAAGGTGCGCACCGGCGATCGTGCCGTGGTGGGGGCGCTCGCAATGCGCTTCATCGAAAATTTTCGCGTCGACTATGCGCTCATCGGCATCTCGGCGATCGACATTGACGGAAGTCTGCTCGATTTCGCGATCGATGAAGTGGAAGTCTCGCAGACGATCATCCGTAACGCGCGCAAGGTGATCCTTGTAGCTGATTCCAGCAAGGTGGGGCGCTCGGCTCCAGTGCGTGTGTGTGGAATGGATGTGATCGATTTCTTCGTCACTGATCGGATCGACGATCCGAAGCTCCGTTCCACATGCGAACGTCATGGCGTCAGTCTGATCGAGACCAGCATTACTTGCTGACCTTCCCAAGCGATAGCCCGGGTACACTTGGTTGCATGGCAATACGTCAAGTGGGCGAACAGCCTCCTGGGGCTGCTTCGGTGATGACCTTCAGAGGGACTGCGCCATCTTTCAGGAGCAACGGATCAGCCCCGACCTAGCCGATGACCAATGCCCTGCCCATAGTCTTTCGTGGCATGCATGCAAACGAGCGCCGCGACGCCCCCGCGCTTCAGGGTCAGGATCTGTAATTGCAGTTGCTAGGTTTCGTGGACAAAGGTTGACAGCAGGATCGGGCGTTGATTCAAGGCTGCCTTTTGGAGGTGGCGTTGGGCGAGCGTATTGGGCTGACGGAGGACGAGTGGGGGATCATCGGCACATTACTGCCATCTGAGCGTGGTCGTGGCTGTCGTCCAGCACAGGACAACCGGCTGTATTTCGAAGGCATGATGTGGATCGCCCGCACAGGTTCGCAATGGCGCCACTTGCCGGATGAATATGGCAAGTGGAACAGCGTTTTCCGCCGCTACCGGCGCTGGGTTACGACCGGGGTGTTCGAGGCGATGCTCGAGACACTGGGCGAAATGGTGGCTCGTGATGCCACTGCGGACATGATCGACAGCACCGTGGTCCGAGCACATCATTGTGCCGTCGGCATAAAAAAGGGACTCAGGAAACCGAGGCGCTTGGCCGATCGCGAGGCGGATTCAGCACAAAGCTCCACGCCCGCTGCGATGCCAAAGGCCGACCGCTCGGCTTTGTCCTGACGCCGGGCCAGAGCCACGATATCCAAGGCTTTGGCCCGCTGTTCCGTTTGATTGCTCATAAGATCGAGGCATTGTTGGCGGACAAGGGCTACGATGCAGATGCCATCCGCGAGGAATTGGCCAATGCTGACGTTGAGGCTGTCATTCCCGCCAAAAGCAATCGGCGCGATCCAATCCCACACGATCGCGAAAAATACCGTGACACCGTCGTGGTCCACAGCATGGATCGATTGGCGCGTAATCTCGACGATCTGCGCAAACTGGTTCAGTCCCTCACCAAAAGAGGCGTCCGGATCGAGTTCGTGAAGGAAAGCCTGGCCTTCTCGGGCGAGGATTCCCCGATGGCCAACCTGATGCTCTCGGTCATGGGTGCGTTCGCCGAATTCGAGCGCGCCCTGATCCGGGAGCGGCAGCGCGAAGGCATTGCGGTCGCCAGACAACGCGGTGCTTATCGCGGGCGGAAACGTTCCCTCTCCGACGAAATGGTCGCCGAGCTGCACCGCCGTGCTGATGACGGCGAGCGCAAGGCCGTCATCGCCCGTGACCTGGGGATCAGTCGCGAAACCCTCTACCAGTATCTCCGCGCTGCCACCTGAGCCGGTTTCACCCAGCCTCGCTCACCCTTAGGCTTGTCTGATTGATACGACCAATGTCACGTCTCTTGAATTGCTTGAATCATATCAATGAGGATTGGAGGTCTCCTTCGTCAAACGAATGGCAAGAGCGCGACCGATTGCCGCTGCGGCGACTGGCTGGACGGCGCTTGGCGGAAATGGTGCAACCGAACTAGCATTGATCTCGCAAAGCGCATAGGAGCCATCGCTGATGGCTTCACCAAGGCGAAATAGGAAGTCGGCGTCCCAAAGAAGCGGAAGATCGTGGTCGGCGATCGACAGCAACCTTTGCATCTCTGGAATCCAGCGATCCTCCATCGCTTTCCGTAAGGCTGCGAAGCGCGTCACCTCCGGTCCGAACATAGCGCGGCCCATCGGCTGTGGGGTTGACGACGTTGTATCAATGGCCGTTGGCGTCATCAGCGCAGTGATCAGGTTGTGCCCAAAGCCAACCACTCGGTGCCCGCACACGTAGCAGCGGACCATGCCCTCGGACGACTGCGGCTGATAAGCCTGATCGATCAGCACGCCGCCGTCGTTTAGAAACGGCACCCACCTTTCCAAGCACTCGGCTAGGCTGATGCGCTCCGATTTGCTTCCTTGGCGGGCCTCTTGAACTTTCACCGACGTTTTCAAAGCCGGAGCGTTTCCCGCTTCGTCTAGTTGGACACGCCATACATTCCTGCCGCCGTTGCCGTAGTTCGGCTTCAGCACGCGCGGGCCTGCGGCAAGATGTTCGGGGAAACGAGCGCGAAGGCCTTCAGCGTCCACGTATCGATCGACATCGCTGCCCCATTCCATGGATCGCGTTGTGTAGAGCACTTCCTTGACGCCGATTTTGGCGATCACGTCAGGATGCGCGCTGACGACAACGCCGCACCCCGCGACTTCGCGCAGCATTGGATCGAGCTGCGAGCGGTCGCCTGAAATGTCCAACGGATTCACCCAGACCAGCACTGCGTCGCACGACAGCAGCTCGTCCCGAATCTCGCGAACCGCCTCGTCCCTGTACAGTACAGGCCTTGCGGTCGCCCCGAGCGCCCGCAAGGCCTGCATTATCGGCCACTGCCGGGCTTCATGAAAGCGATGCGTCCACTCGGCTGCTTGCCCACGCCAAAGAAGAGCGATGTTCGGGCCGGATGTCATTGTTGCATCTCCCCATCGGACCTGTCCCCTTTGTGGTCGCGAACTCAGGTGTCGCGCAGCAGTGGGTGTTAAGCCACGGCGGTCGGGTTCAGCCGCCGCCGCGCAAAGCCGCGGCATAGCGCCGGTCGACCACTTCCCAGTCGATGTTGCGGAAGAAGGCGTCGACATATTTGGCGGCGGCGGTGCCGTAATCCATGTGGAAACTGTGCTCGTACATATCGAGCGCGAGCAGCGGCACGCCGGCAATCGCACCGTGCATATGATCCCACGCCCAATGGTTGTGCAGCGAGCGCGTGTGGAGATTGTAGACGAGCACGCACCAGCCCGATCCGCCGGCAAGGCTCATCCCGGTACGGCGGAAGTCGGCTTCCCAGCGGTCGAACGAGCCGAACGCCGCGCCCAGCGCGTCGCGGATGGAACCGGCTGCCTGGCCGTTGCCGCCGAGCCCGTCGAAATAGACCTCATGGAGCACGACCGAGCCGGTGCGGTGCAGCTCCTCGCGCTTCAATCCGCCATAGACCACCGGCGGCAGGTCCGTGTCAGCGAGCGCGGCGGCAAGTCGTGTCTCGATCATATTCAGGGCCTTGACCGAGCCCGCATAATTGTTCTCGTGGTGCGATGTGATCAGCCTTTCGGAGAGGCCGTGAAGCCTGGCGGGATTGAACCTGAGCGGCTTGACCTGATGATTTCCGGCAAAGGCGGGGACAGCCGCCGGCGCTGCGGCCGGCGTCTGCGCAGAGGCTTCGTTGATAGTCATGGCGGCGGCTCCGATGCCAAGAGTTGCGATTGCACTGCGTCGGGAAAGATGGTCGATCGTCACGCGTCACTCCTTCAGATGATCATTACATATGCGGCCCCGAGGACCGAGCAGACGCCGAGCACCGGCAGCATGCCGGCCTTGAACCGGAACATGGCGAGTATCGCACCCACCGCGAGCGCCAGCGCCGGCCAGTTGACGGACGTTAGGACTGGGAGATCGATGGTGCCGGCTGCGAACGGCACTTCGCGGACTTGCTCGAACAGAGTGTGGATACCAAACCAGACCGCCAGATTGAGGATCACGCCGACCACTGCGGCGGTGATCGCCGAAAGCGCGGCCGACAATGCGCGGTTGCCGCGCAGCCGCTCGATGAATGGCGCGCCGGCGAAGATCCACAGGAAGCATGGCAGGAAGGTAACCCAGGTGGTGAGGATTGCGCCGAAGGTCGCGGCGACGAGCGGCGGCAGCCCGGTCGCTTCGCGGAAGGCCGCGAGGAAGCCGACGAACTGCGTCACCATGATCAGCGGCCCGGGCGTGGTCTCGGCCATGCCGAGCCCGTCGAGCATCTCGCCGGGCTGGAGCCAGCCATAGGTCTCGACTGCCTCCTGCGCGACATAGGCGAGCACCGCATAGGCGCCGCCGAAGGTCACCACCGCCATCTGGCTGAAGAAGGTGGCGATGCGGCTGAACACGTCGTCGGGGCCGAACGCGAACAGCAGCGCTGCGACCGGCCCGAGCCAGAGCAGCAGCAGGACGCCGGAGATGCGCAGCGACCAAGAGAGGTTCGGCCGGGCATGGTCGGGAAGGCCCTCGCCAAGAGCGGTGTCGCGGTCGTGGATTATCTCAGCGCCGGCGGGACCATGTCCGCCGCCGCCCTTGAATGCGGCGTAACCAGCGCGGCCACTGAAGAAGCCGATCAGCGCGGCGGCAAGCACGATCAGCGGGAAGGGCACGTCGAGCACGAAGATCGCGACGAACGCCAGCGCGGCAAAACCGCGCATGACGTTGTTCTTCAAGGCACGCGAACCCACCCGGACCACCGTCTGTAGCACCACCGCCAGCACGGCGGCCTTCAATCCGAAGAACAATCCCTCGACCAGCGGCACTTCGCCGAGCAGCACATAGACATAGCTGAGCCCTAAAATCGCGAGGAAGCCGGGCAGCACGAATAGCGCGCCCGCGACCAGGCCGCCCTTGGTCTTATGGAGCAACCAGCCAATATAGACAGCTAGCTGTTGCGCTTCAGGGCCGGGCAGCAGCATGCAATAGTTGAGCGCGTGGAGGAACCGCTCCTCGCCGATCCAGCGCTTCTCCTCGACCAGGATGCGATGCATCACCGCTATCTGGCCCGCCGGTCCGCCGAAGCTGAGCAGCGCGACCCTGATCCAGACGCGCACCGCCTCGCCAAAGCTGATGCCGTGCTCGTGCAGCGTCTCGACTGCGATTTCAGCGCGTGCGCTGGCCTCCATCTTTAGTCCTCTTTTCGCCGGGTGAAGTGAGCATAGAATCCGTCGAGCGCGGTCGATCCGCGCGCGATCCGCTCCTCGTCGTCGTCGGTGCCGGCACAGATGCCGGCGATAAGCGCGCTCACTCCCGGAGTTTCCGGGCGCTCGAACCGAGCATCGGCAATATCAAGGTCGTGAACAATTTCGCCGAGCGCCCGCAGCGCGGGGTCGGTCTCGAGACCGGTGAGGAACACCAAGGTCTCGAAGGAGCAGCGGTCGCCTTCGTGGGTGAACTCAGCGTCCGCCATGTCGAACCTCAGTTCGTCAGGCTCCGGCACATATCCTTTGCCCTCGACGAACTTGAAGCTCGCCTCGGGGTCGATGAAGCGACGAATGAGCCAGGCGGACGCGATGCGATCGACATGGACATGGCGGCGCGTCACCCAAACGCGGCGCTTTAGCTCCGCCGGGGTCAGCTCGGGCGCACCGGGGCCGCTCACATCGGGATGTTGGTGAGAGCGGCGGTCCGCCTCGGTGATGGCGGCCTGTGCCGCCTGCCGACCATGCGCACCGAAAAAGTCGATCGCGGCGACCTCGTTCAGGCGTTTGCGCAGGCGGCCCACATCCGCCGCCGCGACATACTCGCCCTCACACAGCGCGCGCGCCTCGCGTGCCAACTCCTCATAGTCGGCGTCACGCGCAGCGTCGAACACTCCGCGCAGCTCCGCATCGCCCATGCCGCCGACAAGGCGCGCTTCGAGGATCAGCGCCTCGCCGCCATTTTCGGTGATCTCGCGATGCAGTTCTTCGAACAGCGCGCGCGTGTCCTCGCGATTGGGGAGCGCATGGACGGCGTTCTTGAGCGGCGCGGCCCCGATCGCCTGCAAACGCCGCCAGACCTTCACCCGCAAATATGCAGGCTTAGCCGGAAGCTGCGGGATCAGGAGCAACCAAGGGGAAGCTTGTGTGTTTGTCATAGTTGTATCGTCACTAGCCTACAAGTGTAAGGGTTGCATCACAAGCCTCATGAGCATAGGACTGCTTATCCCGAAGAAAGAAACCGGAGCGTAATGTCGCGGCTCGCCGGCGGCGCGCTCGCATGACGTGAGGCTTTCCGTGTCGAGTGCGCTGATGAAGGATCAATTATGCTGAAAAAGACCATCGCCTTGGGATTCGCCAGCCTCCTGCTGGCAAGCCCGGCATGGGCAGCGCCGGACTGGTCGGCTGTCGACCGGGCGATAGGACGAGCGGGGGCCGAACAGCCGGGGGGCGTTCACCGCTACAGCTTCCCGCGTTCGGACCTGAGCGTCACGCTGGATGGGGTGACGATCAAGCCCTCCCTCGCGCTCGGCTCTTGGGCGGCGTTTCAGCCGATGGGCGAAGAGGCGATGGTGATGGGCGATCTCGTGCTGACCCACGACGAGGTGAACCCCGTTTTGAGCCGCCTGCTCGCAAGCGGTTTTACGATCACCGCGCTCCACAATCACCTGCTCCGCTCTTCGCCTGCGACCATGTACATGCACATTGCCGGCCACGGCGACCCGGTGAAGCTCGCGGCCGCGCTCCGGCAAGCGCTATCAGCCAGTCGGACCCCGCTCGCCGCGCCGCAATCGCCTTCGGCCAGCGCAGCCGCATCGCGGCTCGACCTCGATGTGGCCGCGCTCAACCGGTTGATGGGCGGTGAGGGCAAGACGGCCGGTGGCATCCTCCAATACAGCTTTCCGCGCGCCGAGCGGCTGATGGACGGCGATATGGAGACTCCGCCGACGATGGGCACGGCGACCGCGATCAACTTTCAGCCAACCGGGGACGGCCGAGCCGCCATCACCGGCGATTTCGTACTTGTCGCAAACGAGGTCGATCCGGTCCTGCGCGTGCTGCGGACGAACGGGATCGAGGTCACGGCGCTGCATAATCATATGCTAAACGACGAGCCGCGGCTGTTCTTCATGCACTTCTGGGCCAACGACGACGCAGCCAAGCTCGCCCGTGGGCTGCGCGCGGCGCTCGACAGGATGAACAATCAGAGGAGTTGAACTCGGACGACGGCTCATTGGGCCGTAACCGCCGCCCGCCCGACCCCACGGCCCTTATGCAGGAAGTGGAATGGAACATGGGTAGCAAACGAACTCTCACTGTTGTCGCAGGCGTGGGCGCGGCCGCGCTGGCGATCGCGGGCGTGGCGATCGCGCAAAACCACGAGGCGAACGAAAACCGGATAATCGGCAAGCACAGCGAACGAGACATCCCGCTTGCTCAGGTGCCCGAGGCCGCGATGAACGCGGCACGCGCGCAACTCGCGTCAATAAGCAAAGCGGAGCAAGTCACCCGAAAGGCGGACGGAAGCACGCTCTATGAAATCAAGGGCAAGAACAGCGACGGAAAGACGATCGAACTGTTCGTCACGCCCGAAGGCCAGGTGCTCGGCCGCGAATGATGGATCAGCACGGGGCGCCGGCCGTCGAGGGCCGTGCGCCCCTTCCGAAATGATACTGCGGAATAGGAGACGAAAATGCGGCCAAGGCGATGGATATTGTTATGCGCCGCTTTGGCCGCCCTGCCTGATAGTGCGATCGGCCAAACCGAACCCGCGTCGGCGACGGGCTCGGCGTTGTTCGTAAGCTGTCAAGCGAATGAGCCGCGATGCGGCGCTTACCTCCAAGGCGTGCTCGACATGATGATCGTCGCGCGAAAAGCGGAATGCCGCGCTCCACGCTATGACCGATCGGCGCTGCGCGCGGCATATTTACGCTGGGCGGAGCAGAATAGCTATTTTATGAGTGTTCATATGGTGGCCGGAGCTGAACGCTCGTTAGCGAAGGCTTGGCCATGTCAGTAGCATCGTACCCCGCGGCGTAGCCTGCCCGGCGGCTGCCTTTGAGGGCAGGCGGAGCGTCCGCCTGGCGGTGAATTCCGCCAGCTCAACGATCCCATGTCGCGCCTCAAGCTCGCTAATTAGCCGATGTTCGCATTATGTCTGCCAAATCGTTGTCTGGCGCACAAACCTTGAGGTGACGCCTAAGACCCCACGCAAGACCCCGCCACAAGGTCGGGGCCTTGGTCCGTCATGCCTTCACTGTCCGGAGCCGCAGCGAATTGCCGATGACGCTGACGGACGACAGCGCCATCGCGGCAGCAGCGATGATCGGCGACAGCAGCAGCCCAAACGTGGGATAGAGCGCACCGGCCGCAATCGGTACGCCTGCCGCATTGTAGATGAACGCGAAGGCGAGGTTCTGGCGGATGTTGGCCATCGTCGCCTGCGACAGGCGTCGCGCGCGGACAATGCCGGTGAGATCGCCCTTGAGCAGCGTCACGCCCGCACTTTCGATCGCAACGTCGGTCCCCGATCCCATGGCGATACCAACATCGGCGGCGGCAAGCGCCGGCGCGTCATTTACGCCGTCACCCGCCATCGCCACCACCTTGCCCTGCGCCTTCAGGCGCTCGACGACCGCGGCTTTCTGGTCCGGCAGCACATCGGCCTCGACCTCATCGATGCCGAGCTTTCTCGCAACGGCTTCGGCTGTGGTGCGATTGTCACCGGTCAGCATGACGATGCGGATGCCTTCCGCATGCAGGGCCTTCAGTGCCTCAGGCGTGGTCGCCTTGATCGTGTCGGCGATGGCGAAGATGCCGCCGATGGCTTTATCGATGCCGATATAGATGGCGGTTGCGCCGTCGCGGCGTAGCTCATCGGCCTGTGCCGCGAGCGGCGCTGTATCAACCCCATGTTCGGCGAGGAAGGTGGTGCTGCCGAGCACCACATGCCGGCCCTCGACACGACCGATCGCCCCCTTGCCGGTCGGCGAGTCGAAGTCGGCGACATCGGGGATGGTGATCTTTCGCTCGTCGGCAGCCGCCACGATCGCCCGCGCAAGCGGATGCTCGGACGCCTTCTCCACGCCGGCTGCAAGCCGCAGGATGGTCTCCTCGACAAATCGCGGGGCCACGACGATCCGGGTCACCGCCGGCTTTCCTTGCGTAAGCGTCCCGGTTTTGTCGACCACCAGAGTATCGATCTTCTCCATCCGCTCGAGCGCCTCCGCGTTCTTGATCAGAACGCCGGCGGCCGCCCCCTTGCCGATACCCACCATGATCGACATCGGCGTCGCGAGCCCGAGCGCGCAGGGGCAGGCAATGATCAGCACGGAAACGGCCGCGATCAGGCCATGCGCCAGCCGCGGCTCCGGCCCCCATACACCCCAGGCCGCGAAGGCGAGCAGCGCGACGGCGATGACGACCGGCACGAACCAGCCCGACACCTGATCAGCCATGCGCTGGATCGGCGCGCGCGAGCGCTGGGCATCCGCGACCATCTGGACGATGCGGGCGAGCATGGTGTCGCGCCCGACTTTTTCAGCCCGGATGACGAGCGCGCCGGTCTGGTTCAGCGTACCTCCTACGACCGCTTCGCCGACTACACGCGTCACCGGCATGGATTCGCCGGTCACCATCGATTCATCGATCGATGAGCGACCCTGCTCGACCACGCCGTCAACCGGCACGGTTTCACCGGGCCGGACCCTGAGCCGATCACCGATGACGACGGCTTCGACAGGAATATCCTCTTCAGCATCGTTCCGCCCGATCCGCCGGGCGGTTTTCGGCGCGAGATTGAGAAGCGCGCGGATTGCGCCGGAGGTCTGCTCCCGGGCGCGCAGTTCCATGACCTGACCGAGCAGCACCAGCACGGTGATCACGGCCGCGGCCTCATAGTAGACCGCGACCGTGCCATCGGCGCCTCGGAAAGCCTGCGGGTAGAGCTGCGGCGCGAATGTCGCGACGATGCTGTAGCCCCAGGCGACCCCGGTGCCCATCGCGATCAGCGTGAACATGTTGAGGCTGCGGTTGACGATCGACGCCCAGCCACGTTCGAAGAACGGCCATCCGGCCCACAGGACCACCGGCGTCGCCAGCGCGAACTGGATCCAGATCGAGATGCGCATCGGCACCAAATGGTGCAGCGCCGGGATCAGGTGACCGCCCATCTCCAGCAGGAACACGGGCAAGGCGAGCACGAGGCCGATCCAGAAGCGTCGGGTCATATCGGCGAGTTCGGGGCTTGATCCGGCATCCGCCGCCGCGATCAGCGGCTCCAGCGCCATGCCGCAGATCGGGCAACTACCCGGCGCATCCCGGCGGATTTCCGGATGCATCGGGCATGTCCAGATCGTCCCTTCCGTTGCGGTTGCCGTTACTGCCGCAACGTGGTGATGCTCATGGGTATCAGGTCCATGCGTGTGGCTATGGTGGGAATGATCGCCATGGGCGGCAGCACCCTCATGGTGATGTGCAGCATGCGCTGCCAGTGCCGCATAATGCACGGGGTCGGCGTCGAACTTCGCCTTGCAGCCGGCCGAGCAGAAGACGTAGCGCTCGCCTTCATACTCAGCATTGTGAGCGGTCCTGGCGGGATCGACCACCATGCCGCAGACCGGATCATGGTCGACGTGACCGGACGGCGTTTCGCCGTCCGGCTCATGATGGTGATGATGGCCGTGCGCCCCAGTCACCTCGGCGGCGCGTTCGCTCTTCTGATCGTCGTCGGCCATTCATCACCTTTCGCACGCCGCGCGTGCCTTCCGGTCTTTGTTCACTCCTCGATCAGATGGAACTCTTCGAGCAGCTTGGCGATCTCGGTGCCTTCGAGCTTCTTCATCAGCAGTTTGCGCAGGAAGGCCGGCCCGGGAAGATCGATGCCCTTGCCGTCCCGCAGCGGACCGATCGCAGCAAGAAGTGTACGGATATCATAGGTCGAGTTGAAGACCTCGGGCACGCCGCGCTCGACATTCATCAGCGTGTAGACGGCCTCCATCGGGGTTCTCACCGAATATTCCGTGGTGAAGATGCAGTCCCGCTGCTTCGACTCCGCGAACTGGCCGATGAAGGCGAAGTTGACCGCGCCCTCCGGCACCACGTCCGGCCGGTCACCCGCCTGGCGCGGCATGAAGAAGGCGGTAATATAGGGCATCATCGTGGGAACGGTGCTGGCGCCGGATGCCGCGAGTTCGGGAATGTCCTCGACCGGCACGCCGAGGTGATAGAGCCATTCCTGGGTGATCTCCTCACCGGTGCATTCCTGCATCGGCTTCTTCACGAAGTCGCCGGGGCAATCGACAAAGAGCGCGTAGAACCAGGCGATCATCTGATCTTTGGGCTGCTTCTTGAAATGCGGCTGGCGATGAACCGTCCAGCTCAGCAGCCACGCCGAGTCCTTCACCGTGACGATACCGGCGGAGACGATCTTGCCGGTAAAGGGGTTCCGCTTCGTGATCTTCTCGACATAGGCCGGAATGCGGGCGTCGAGGGCAGTGATCGACGCGGAGGCCCATTTCGTCTCCGGGATATGGGCGCCGAATACGTCCGGGCGGCCGAAGGCCGGATCCTTCGCCGCGATCCGCCGCCACAGGTCCCAGGCCGGCGCCGGTCCTTCGTTGAGCTTCGCCGGTGTCCTGTGGTCGCCATTGTCGGAATTCTCGGTCAGCGAGCCGATGGTGATGAAGACGAGATCGTCGGGCCCGAGATCAATGCCGCCTTCGACGCCGCGCTCCTTCCAGTGGATGCGCGTCGCCTGCTTGGAGCCGGGCTGGATGTCGAAATCGACATCGGTGACCTCGACGCCGTAGCGGAATTTAACCCCGTGATCGGTCAGCCACTTCACCAGCGGCAGGACCATCGATTCATACTGGTTGTAGCGATTGAACTTGAGCGAGGAAAAGTCGGCGAGACTGCCGATGTGATGGATGAAGCGGTGCAGGTAGAGCTTCATCTCCAGCGCGGAATGCCATTCCTCGAAGGCGAACATGGTGCGCCAGTAGAGCCAGAAATTGCTCTTGAGGAAGTCCTCGCCGAAGACCTCGTTGATGCGCTTGTTCTCCATCTCCTCCCGCGTCGCAAGGAAGACCGAGAGGAGATCCTTCTGCGCCTTGTCGTTGAGCGTTAGCAGCGCCTTGTCGGGCACGTCCTGACCCTGGTTCTGCGTCGTTCGCTGCAGCGAAAAGTTGGGATCGTCCTTGTTGAGCCGGTAGAACTCGTCGAGCACGCTGGCATCCTCGATCTCCAGCGAGGGGATCGAGCGATAGAGGTCCCACAGGCACTCGAAATGCTCCTCCATCTCGCGGCCGCCGCGAATGACGAAGCCCTTTTCGGGCACGTCCAGACCATCGAGCGCGCCGCCGGGGATTTCCAGCTCTTCCAATATGGTGATGCGGTCGCCCGAAACGCCGCCGTCGCGGATCAGGAAGGCGGCGCCGGCGAGCCCCGCGAGGCCCGAGCCGACGAACCACGCCGTCTTTTTGTCGGCGCCTTCCGGCTTGCGTGGACGGACAAAGGCTTCATAGTTTCCACTGCTATAATGCATGGCAAACTCCTGTTTTTCTTGTTGGGATCAGTCGGCGGGCTTGTAGCTGTAGAAGCCTTCGCCCGACGCGATGCCGAGCTTGCCCTTGTCGATGTAGTTTTCCTTCAGCCACGCGGCGAGCGACTGTGCGTGCTCATCACCGTGCGAGAGGATGTTGTAGGGGGTGTTCAATCCGATGATGTCGTAGATCTGGAACGGCCCCATCGGCGCGCCGGTGGCGATCCGCCAGACCTTGTCGACATCTTCCGGCTCGGCATAGCCGCCGGCAGCCAGATCGGTGGCCGCGTTCAGGAACGGCACCAGCAGGGAGTTGAGGACGTAGCCCGCTTTTTCCTTGCGCACCGGGATCGGCACCATGCCGATCGCGGAGGAGAAGGCGATCAGGGTATCGAACACGGCCGGATCGGTGTCGTCCGTACCCATCACCTCGGCAGTGTTGAACTTCCAGATGCTGTTGGCGAAGTGCAGCGCCAGGAAACGGTCCGGGCGGCCGGTGAAGGCTTTGAGGTCGCTCGGCAGCAAAGTCGAGCTATTGGTGGCGAAGATCGTTCTGTCAGGCGCGAGCCCCGCCAGTTTCTCGTAGAGCGCCTGCTTGATCTCGAGCACTTCCGGAACCGCTTCGATGACCAGATCGGCATTCGCAACCGCAGCCCCAAGATCGGCGGTGAGCGTGATGCGTCTCGAAGCTTCGGCTGCCTTGCCGTCAGCCGCACCCGTCACCTCTTTCACGTAGGTTTCTACAAGCGTTTCGAACCGATGCCTCGCCTGGTCGAGTGCTTCGTCGCTGATCTCATAAGCGGTAACGTCAAAGCCACTATAGGCGGCCTGGAAGGCGATCTGGCTGCCGAGGACACCGGTGCCTAGCACCGTCACTTTCAGGATGTCGCTCATTCATTCTCTTCCTTGCGTCGGGTTTCATAGAGAAACGGCGCAGCGACTTCGGCGGGCACGCGAACCAGCTTGCCGGTAGCTTTCTCGATGAGCACCCATTGCGACAGGGCCGCGACGAGCGTCTGACCGTTACTGTCTTTGAACTCGACGCACCGGGCGTATCTCGCTCCGCGCGGCTTCCCTTCGACCCAGGTTATGGCAAAGGTCTCTTCGCCCGCCCGGATATTGCCGCGGTAATCGACCTCGTGCCTGAGCACCATAGCAACATAGGTGTCGGCATCCCTCGGACGCGCGGCTGTCAGCCAGTGCGCCACCGACACATCCTGAATCCAGGTCACCCAGACCGCATTGTTGACATGGCCGAGTTCATCGATGTCTTCTTCGGTTGCCTGGAAACGGATATGGAAGCGCCGACGTTCGTCCACTTTTCCAGCCAAGGGCACGCCTGAAGCATCGCAGCCGATCCTGCGGCGTCCTTCGCCAGGAAGGCTCATGACCGGGTGGATGGCGCATCGAGGCCTGCCATCGCGCGAAAGAAGCCGACAAGCATTTGCTCTCGGGGAATAGCGCCTTCGACATCGCCCTGGACCGCCAGTCCCATCCACAGTGCATAGAGGCCGATCCCGGTCTGCAGCGGCGGCAAGGCAGGCCGAAGCGCAAAGCGCCGCGTCAGATCCGCCACAAGTTCTCCGAACAAATGGTGGCAGGCGGCCTTTCCTTCGCGATGCCGTTCAGCGAACGCGGGGTCCCGCCGCGCATGAAGCTGCAATTCGATCGAAAGCAGCGACCAATGCTGTTCGTCAGCCAGCTTAGCCAGCCGCGCCGCAAGCACTTGCAGAGTCGCCTCGATATCATCGCCGGAGCAGTGGGCGACCAGATCGCGCAGAAGCACGACCTCGTCCTGGATATGAGCCTGCAGAATCTCGACCAGCAGATCGTCCTTGCTTGCAAAATTCGAATAGAAGGCCCCCTGCGAATGACCCGCTGCACTACAGATGTTGCGGATCGACATGGCCGCCACCCCTTCTTCCACAATGGACGAATGTGCTGCGGCGAGCAGCTTATCCCGCGTCTGGCGCTGCGTTTCCTTTCGCGTGAGGCGCATGAGCGATCGACCTCCAATTCAGCACGGCATGGAAACCTTTTACCCATGTCGGCGTTCACCGTAAAACCAGATATCACCTGATATCTCGAATGCAACGAAAATCCGGTTCGAAGGATCGCCCTTGGCTGAGACCTATATCCCCTACTCCACCAGCGTCGAAGTGCTCGGCGAAGACGAGGAGCGGCTCACCGCCGAAATCCTCGAAATCATGGCGAGCACCAACCGCAAGGCGTTCGAGCGCCATCGGCATGCGGTGCGCGACGCCCATGCCAAGAGCCACGGGTTCCTGAAGGGCGAACTCGTCGTCCCGGAACTGCCGGAGCATCTGCGCCAGGGGCTTTTCGCTCGCCCGGCCACCTATTCCGTGGTGATCCGCCTCTCATCAGCGCCCGGAGATATCCACTCGGACACCATCCCCGCCCCACGCGGCATGGCGATCAAGGTCATCGGCGTGGAGGGAGAGCGGCTTCTGCCCGACGACCAGGGCCGCAATCAGGATTTCCTGCTCGTCAACATCCCGACCTTGAGCTTCGGCACGATCGGTAAATATCGCCAGCTCATTGGCCTTCTGGAGAAGAATGCGCAGAACCCCGCCTTCCTCCAACGCGCCATGGCCGGGGTGGCGCGTGGCGTGGAAGCCGCGGTCGAAGCGGTCGGCGTCGAGCCCGGCGCGACGCTGCGCGGGCTCGCGCGCGACAACGACCATCTGCTCGGCGAGACCTATCACTCGATGGCGGCGATCCGCTTTGGCGATCACATCGCCAAGATCAGCGCCGCGCCGCTTTCCGACAATGTCCGCGCGCTCACCGGCAAGGACGTCGGCACAGTGGAGGATTCTACGATGCGCGATCTGGTTGTCGAGCATTTCCGCGACCAGGGTGCTGAGTATCAACTGCGCGCCCAACTTTGCGCTGATCTCGACAAGATGCCTGTCGAGGACGCGGCGGTGCTCTGGCCCGAAGAGCTGTCGCCACACCAGCCGATCGCCACGCTGCGCATCCCGCCGCAGGACGCCTATTCGCCGGCGCGGCGGGTCTATGGCGATGACGTGCTGTCGTTCAATCCCTGGCACGGTATCCGCGAGCACCAGCCGCTCGGATCGATCATGCGGGTGCGCATCGCCGCCTATGAGCGATCCACCCGCTACCGCCATGAGATGAACGCGCAGCCGCGTGTCGAGCCGACAAACATTGACGCCATCCCGGACTGACGCACCGATCGACACACGCAATCACGAAAGGAGGCCAGTCATGGCCGAGACCGAAGAAAACCCGCAGATCGACGAAACCCGCCTTCAGGCCATCCGGCGGCGGATCGAGGAAGTGGCCGGCGACGCGCCGCAGCTCGCCAAGCTCGCGCTCGAGCAGATGGTGACGAAGCACAATCCCGACCTCAAGGGCACGGCCGGCTCGGCCGGTCGCGTCGGCGCGCAGTCCGGCAATGTCTCCGAGCTCACCGCCATCGCCAACCTCAAGCCGGGCGGCGCGGACCGGCTGAAACGCATCTTCGGACTCGTGAACGGCAATTTCGACGGGGCGCAGAAGGTCGGCACCCTGCACAACATGCGGTTCGTCTTCTTCGACAACGACACCCGCATCCTGTTCGCCACCGCCTATGACGGCGACTGGGACACCTATATCAACGACTTCGCCACCAAGATCCCTGACCTGATGGATTTGCTCTTCGCCTCGGTCGAAGGCTGGCCGGGCATCGCGAGCCCGAAGGTCAAGGATTTCATCGCCGAACATCAGATCACCGCCGCCGGATGGTTCGTCGCCAACCCGCAGGTCACGGTCGTCGACGTGCGTCGGCTTCAGCGGATGGAACATGCCGTCAACGAATTCCTGGACAAGGTGGGCTGAGCGATGACGATCCTTCAAAAGCTGAAAGAGCGCTTCTCGAGGGACAGCGTTACGCTCGACCTGCACGATATCCAGGCGCTGATCCTGCGAAGCCGGCCGGAGCCCTATGTCGGCATCCATGCGATGCTCCATTTCGACGAGGCCGAGGGCGCGCGCGCTTTGCTGGGCCGGCTCGCGCCCCATATCGCATCCGCCGACAACTGGAACGAGGATCTCGATTTCTGGATAGGCGCTGCACTCAGCTTCGAGGGACTGAAGGCGCTCGGCGTTCCTGAAGCGCAGCTCAAGACATTCCCGCTCCCCTTTCAGCAGGGCATGGCGGCGCGCTCGGAGCAGCTCCGCGACTTCGGACCCAACGCGCCGGAAAACTGGGAGGACGTGTTCAAGCCGGGCAACTGCCATCTCGCGCTGACCATCTACGCGGTCGACGATGCGGCGCTCGACAAGGCGCTGGCGACCGCGCGAACCGAACTCGACCAGAGCAGCGGCGTCACCTTGATCGGCGAGCATCGCTTCGGCGCGCCGGACGGCGCGAAAAACCCGTTCGGCTTCCGGGATTCGATCTCCCAGCCCGCCGTCGAAGGCAGCGGCGTCGATCCGCTGCCCGGCGAGGAACGCGCGATCAAGGCGGGCGAGTTCATCCTTGGATACGAGAGCGAGAACGGCCAGCCGCTCGGCATGCCTGAACCTGCGGCGCTGGGAAAGAACGGCACCTTCGTCGTCCTGCGCAAGTACAACAGCCGGGTCGGCTGCTTCAACGCCTTCCTCAAGGCCCATGGCGAGACGGCGGAGGACCGCGAACGTCTTGCCGCCAAGATGTTCGGTCGCTGGCGGTCAGGCGCTCCACTGACGTTGTCGCCGGATCATGACGACCCGGACCTCGGCGCCGATCCGCAGCGCAACAACGACTTCAATTTCAAGGACGACCCCAAAGGCCGCGTCGTGCCGCTCGGCTGTCATATGCGCCGGCTCAATCCCCGCGATTCCGAGCTGACACTGCTCACCGACGTCAACATTCACCGCATCATCCGCCGTTCCTCGACCTTCGGGCCGGTTTATTCCGAGGATGTGGCGCCGAAAGACGATGCCAAAGGCGATCGCGGCCTGTTCTTCATCTTCATAAGCGCGCGCGCTTACGACACGATCGAGTTCATGCAGCAGGAATGGATCAACCGCGGCAATTTCGTCGACCTCGGCGAGGAGCGCGATCCAATCGTTGGTCTGCATGAGGAGGACGGCCGGTTCACGATCCCGCAGGCGCCTGCGCGCAAGCGCATCGACGGTGTGCAGACCTTCAATGTCATGAAGGGAGGCGAATATCTGTTCATGCCAAGCCTATCGGCGCTTAAGTGGTTGGCAGAACAACGCTAAAGCTATTCACCTGATTGTCGGTTGAGATTTGAAGTGTGCAGAGTGACCCGGAAAGTGCGGGGCTGTGCGGAAGGTTAAGTGAGTGGGAGTTGAGTTTCGGCAAGGCTGGGGATGGTTGGTCCTTGTGGCGCTTACGATTTCGACGACCGGCGATGAAATCACGTTGCTGACGTTGATGTTCCGCACTGCCGAGAACGCATCCGGCTATGCGGTGCCGACGCTGCTGACCGCGGAGCTGCTACCCGGTCTGATCGCCGCACCCTGGGCGGGCCGCTTGATCGACCGCCGGGAGGCGGCCCGCATTCTGGTCATGGTGTCAGTTCTGCAAGCGGGCGTGATAGCATTTATCGCCTATTATCCCATGTTCACGCTCGCCGGGGCCGCGCTGTTGAGCGTGCTGTTCACGATCAGCAGCGCCGCAACATTCGCGTTGATTCCAGTGCTGGCGAGCGGCTTGGAATGACCTCGCACTCGCCAATTCCCTTATGGAAATGGTTCGCAGCCTTGGAATGCTCGCTGGTCCAGTCGCTGGGGGCGTACTGGTGGGATGGATCGGATCGCGCAATGCGCTTTTAGCCGATGCCGCCAGTTATGCCCTTTTGGCCCTCGTCGTGATGGCGAGCAGGCTTCGCCGCAAGCCACAACGGGACGATCAGGAGGAAGAGACCCTGTTCGCGGACTACCTGCCGCTGCTCCGCAATCGACGGTTGATGGTGGTTACGGGTGCGCTCAGCCTCGAAGTGTTTGCGACCGCCATAGCCGACGTTGCTTTCGTGTTTCTCGTGATGGTGACGCTGGGAGCGGGCCGACCGCGTTTGGAATGCTGACGGCACTATGGGCGGTTGGGATGTTGATCGGCGCTGGGCTGGCCGAAAGGGTTATTGGCCATAGGGTCGGACTGGCGGCGTTCGGCACGGCCGCTGTCATGGGCGCGACCATGCTGTGGATCGGCCTTGCGCCGATCGGGCTGGCAATCGTTGCCGTCGCCTTCATCCTAGGCGGCGGCGCAAACAGCATCCACAACGTCGCTGTCCGAACCTTGTTCCAGTCGGAATGCCCGCCCGCCGATCATGGCAAGGTCGCCGCGATCTATGGTGCGGTGACACGCACCGCCGTAATCGGCGGCTATGTTGCTGGCGGCTTCTTTTTTGTGCCGAATGATGCGCCAACCGCCTATCTCGTGGGCGGCCTGCTGGGCGTTGTCGCGGGCTTAGTCGGATGGCGGATATTCAATCGTAGATGGAGCGCAGCACCAATCAAAGCATCGACGCGCCAAGATTGACCTGATTGTCGTGCCCCTCCGCTAACGGCTATACCAATCAGGTGGCGTGATTGAGGCGCGGTGCGGAACGGACACGATAGCGACGCCCTAATGATGTAAGGCAGAAAATATATGACCTTTCAGTTTGATCCATCATTCGATGCAGAATCACTCCACATGCCGGGAGATTCTTTGATCGAATTAGACCAGATAGAGAGTTCATTAAGGATATTGCTGCCCTCTGAGCTTCGTGATTTATTTATTGAATTCGGATCAGCGATAGTTTTCAATAAGGATGTTGAATTTCCTGCGGAAAAATGCGCCTATTCCGAAGATTCAGGAAGAATTGGCGTTTCAGTTATATATGGCCCTGCTGACGGAAGCTTAGGAATAATTCGCATAAACGAACAATTATCCATGCAGATTCCAAAAACATCTGTGGTTTTTGCGGAAATCGGTCTGGGTAATATGCTGTTAATTGACAGAATTGATGGAAAGATATCCGTATGGCTGCACGATGAAGCTCTGCCTTCTAGGGCGATAACCCCCGTATACGACAGCTTTCATGACTTTATCGATGCACTGGTAGCCTTCGATCCTCCTCCCCTGCCCAGTTTAAAGGAATTGGGATTGGACTTGAAAGCGATGGGGATAGAAGAGGAGTAGCTAGATGTTACGGTTCGGCGCTGACGGAAACCACATCATTGGCGGCGGCTCGGCCGGCTGCGTCATGGCCAACCGCCTTTCTGCTGATTCGGATAAAGCTGTCTGCCTCATCGAGGCGGGGCCGCGCGATCGCAATCCCTTCATTCACATGCCGCTTGGCGTCGGCGTCATTGCCCGCACGGGATGGGTGAACTGGAACTGTGAGACCGAAGTCGAGCCTCACCTTAACAACCGGCGGCTCTATTGGCCGCGCGGCAAGACGCTGGGTGGCAGCAGCTCGATCAATGCAATGGTCTACATTCGCGGCGATCGGGCGGACTATGAGGGCTGGGGGGCGGCCGCCGGAGCTGACTGGGACTGGCCGCGCATGCGCGAGCTTTTTATCGCGCTCGAAAACAATCAGGCTATCCACGACGAGCATCATGGCAATGCCGGGCCACTTTGCGTCTCCAATCTTGGGCGAGTGAACCCACTTACGGAAGACTTCGTCGAAGCTGGGGTGGAACTGCACTACCCGCGAAATCCCGACTTCAATGGCGTGAGCCAGGAAGGCTTTGGTGTCTATCAGGTGACCCAGAAAGACGGGCAACGGTTCAGCACGGCGCGAGCGTTTCTCGATCCGGCTCGCTCGCGCAAGAATCTCGCCATCGAAACGAACGGCCTCGTCGAACGGATACTGTTCAAGGACCGTCGCGCCATCGGGGTCCGCGTCGGCGGCCGGGACCTGCTGCTGCGCCCCGGTGGAGAGGTGATCCTTTCGGCTGGCGCGGTCAATTCGCCGCAGATTCTGATGCTGTCGGGCGTCGGCTCGGCGAGCGAACTCAGGCAGCATGGCATAGAGATCGTTCTGGATGCGCCCGAAGTCGGAGCCAATCTCGCCGATCACCTCGACTATACGGCTGTGGCAACCACGGCCGATCGCGAAGGATTTGGGGTGGCGCCCAGTTTCCTGCCTCGTGCGATACGCGGCGCATGGAGCTATTTCCTTCATCATGAAGGCGAATTGACGTCAAATGCCTCGGAGGGCGGCGCTTTCCTCAAATCCGACGCCGGCCGGGAGCGGCCCAATCTTCAATTCCATTTCCTGCCGGCGATCCTGCGTGACCTTGGCCGCAAGACAGCCTTCGGCTACGGAATGACCGTGCATGTCTGCGACCTTCTACCGAAGAGCCGCGGCAGGATCGGGCTCAAGATCGCCGATCCCACGGCTCATCCGCGCATAGAGGGCAATTATCTCAGTCATCCCGATGATGTGGGCGTCTTGCTGAATGGCGCGAAGCTAGCCCGCAAGCTCCTTCATGCGCCGGCGCTCGCCCGTCACTTGCGCGAGGAGGTGCGACCGGGACCCGCGGTCCAGACCGACGAGGCTCTGATCGACGACATCCGCGCGCGCGCTGAAACAATCTATCATCCGGTAGGAACATGCCGCATGGGCAGTGACTCGGCATCCGTGGTCGATCCGGCAGCCCGTGTACGTGGCATTGACGGTTTGCGCGTGGTCGATGCATCGATCCTGCCGTCGATCGTGTCGGGCAACACTAACGCGCCTACCATGGCGATCGCGGAAAATGTCGCGCAAATGATGATCCGGCCTTGAGGAAGAATGGCGATGAGGTTCAGTTTCGTATTGGCAGCCATGCTGCTACTTGCAGCATCTGCGTCCGTCGAGGCACAGCGCGCTTCTTTCGGAGTGTGGAAGAATCCGCAGGACAGCGTACATGTGCGAGCCCAGCCGTGCGGAAGCAGAATGTGCGGGGTCGTGGTCTGGGCAAGTGACAAAGCCAAGGCGGATGCGCGGCGCGGCGGGACAAACGATCTGGTAGGTCTGATCCTGTTTCGCGATTTTGTTCCTGAAAAGAAGGGCGTGTGGCGCGGCAGTGTTTTTGTACCCGACATCGGCCAAACCTTCTCTGGAACAATCACCACGCTCGACGATCGGCGGATGGAGGGAAAGGGGTGCCTGACAGGGCGGATCATGTGCAAATCGCAGATATGGACGAAAGTGAACTGAAATCCGTCCAATCATCGTCTGACCGAGAGCGGCAAGCCAAGGATTTTAATAAGACACATCAAAAGCTTCTACGATAAATTGAAGAGGCGCGGAGCAGGAAACGGGCATGGCGACAGCGATGTGTGCAGCCGCCACGGGATCAATTCGGCGACGGGCATGCGACTTGGTCAGCGTAAGCAGGCGGATAATCCGTTATTGATCGTCGCGGCCAGAAGACGGTCCGCTGCGGCAGCGGCTGCACGAACAGATTAACCTAATGGAAATCACACGATAAGCGCCCCGCCTGATGCGCCCGACGACACATTCCGCCGCTAGCAGGCATCCCCCCGGAAATTCCAGCAATCTACGCACGCCCAAAATCCGTAGCGTCCGATAAACTCTGCCGGAAAGGAGGACTGTCCCACAACAAGCTATCAGGGGTTTTCCGACATGCTTATAGGCTACATGCGCGTCTCTTCCACAGATGACCGGCAATCGGTCGATCTTCAGCGCGATGCGCTGATCGCAGCCGGCGTCGATAGCCGGCATCTCTATTCCGACAAGGCATCCGGCGCTCGCGAGGACCGGGCGAGCCTGCGGGCCTGCCTCGAATATCTCGCAGCCGGCGATACGCTGGTCGTGTGGAAACTGGATCGGCTCGGCCGCTCCCTGCCGCATTTGCTGTCGATCCTGACCGATCTCAGGGAGCGTGACGTGTCATTCCGGTCATTGACCGAGCAGATGGACACGGGAACGCCGCATGGCGAGCTGCTGTTTTCGCTGTTCGGCGCGCTGGCCCAGTATGAACGGGCATTGACGCGCGAGCGCATCATGGCAGGCCTTGCGGCCGCCAGACGGCGCGGGCGCTACGGTGGCCGCCCGCGAACGATCGATGCGGAAAAGCTCGATCAGATCACCGCCGCCCTTGCCGGTGGCGCTAGCAAGTCGTCGATCAGCCGCACGTTCAACGTGCCCCGATCGACCCTCGCAGATACGCTCGCGCGGGCCGGATGGCTCAAACCGCCGCGCCTTGCGTAACGACAAAAACATAATTATATTTCCGTAATGCCATCCATGCGCTTCTCCTGGCATCCGGCCAAAGCCGAGAGCAATCTGAAGAAGCACGGCGTCAGCTTTGCGATCGCTACTCGTGCGTTCACAGATCCTTTCGCGCTGAGCGATCAGGATCGGATCGAAGGTGGCGAGCGACGATGGCAAACCTTGGGCCTCGTGGAAGGGCATCTGCTCCTCCTCGTGGCCCACACTGTCGTCGAGCAAGACGATGACGGCGAGTATGTGGAGATCATTCATATCATTTCGGCTCGAAAGGCCGATCGAACGGAAAGGCGACGTTATGAAGAAGAAAGACGCTGATACCGTCCGTTTCCAACTCGATCCGGACAATCTGCCGCCGTTGACCGAAGCGCAACAGGCCGAACTGGATGCCCTGCAGGCGATGCCGGATAGCGGGATCGACTATAGCGACTCTCCGGCGCTGACAGAGGATTTCTGGCGGAACGGGCAGCGTGGGCGCTTCTATAAGCCCATCAAGCAGCAGGTGACGGCACGCCTTGATGCTGATGTGCTCGCCTGGCTCAAATCGCAGGGTAAGGGCTACCAAGCCCGCATGAACGCCATACTTCGCCGTGAGATGCTGGCGACCGCCAGAAGGCAGGAAAAGCCACGTTAATTTAGATAGTTAGGCTATCGGTTATCGTGATATAGTCGTACATGGATTTACCCCAGAAAGCGTTTGGCAAGTCGGATCAGACGCGCTGCCCGGCCCGAATAGGGAGGAAAGACGAGAGGCAGAGCGGAGAAGCGGTTCTGGAGAACGGCGCGCTCATGACTGAAAGTCCGGAACCCGTGATGGCCATGTGCCGCCCCGATCCCGGAATTGTTCACACCGCCGAACGGCAGATGATCGTGGACGTATTGGACGATGGTAAGGTTGACGCCTGCACTGCCGGAAGTCGTGGCCGCCAGGATATGATCCACTCTCGCCCGGTCACGATCGAACACATAAAGCGCCAGCGGCTTGGGTCTTGCGTTGATCCGACCGATCACGGTTTCAATGTCATCATAGGTCAGGACCGGCAGGACGGGACCGAATATCTCCTCATGGTCGATCGCCGCCTCGGGAGCGATCGCTTCCAGCACTGTGGGCGCCAGCGCCCTTCCCTGCCTTTCGCCGCCGACAATGATCCGCCCGCCCGTGGCCAGGGCATCCGCAATCAGGTCCCCCAGTCTGTCCGCATGGCGATCATTGACGATCCTTGCGAGATAGGGGCTCGTCATGCCCGAACCATAAGCGGCGGCGATCCGGCGGCGCAGCGCTTCCACGAACCGGTCGCGGATCGAAGCGTGGACGAACACATGATCGGGCGCGATGCAGGTTTGACCGGCATTGGAGAATTTGCCGAAGGCGATCCAACTGGCGGCCGTCTCTATGTCGGCATCCGGTCCCACGATCGTGGGCGACTTGCCACCCAGTTCCAGCGTAACGGAGGTCAGGTGGCGGGAGGCTGCCTGCATTACGACTTTCCCGACCTCGGGGCTGCCGGTGAAGAAGATATGATCGAAGGGCAGCGCGAGCAGGGCCTGAGACATCTCCTTCCCGCCGAGGGCGACGGTAACCAAGTCTGGCGGAAATGTGTCGGCGATCAGCCGCGCGATGACGCCCGAGGTAGCAGGTGTCATCTCCGAAGGCTTCAGGATAGCGCTGTTGCCGGCAGCAAGGCAGGAGACAAGCGGCCCCAGGCAGAGATTGAATGGGTAATTCCAGGGCGCGATGATAAGGCACACGCCGCGTGGCTGCGGCACGATCCGTCCGGCCGTGCCGAAACCGATCAATGTCGGTCCGACATGGACTGGCCGCATCCATCGGCGCAGATTACGACGGCTGTGGCGGATTTCCTGCATGACCGGAAGAATTTCCGTCAGAAACACTTCGGCCTCCGGCTTGCCGAAGTCGGTCGCCATGGCCTGGACGATCTCCCCTTCGAACTTTCGTATGGCAGCCGCGAGGCGCGCCAGCGCAGCGCGTCTTTCAGCAAGGCCAAAGCGCATCCGGCGCTCGTCCGACATTGCCTTTTGCGCGGTGAAGAGCATTTCCACCGGGCGGCCATCACAGGGTTCCTGCGAAATCGAATGGCTCTCTTCAATCATTTCATTCTCGTCGAAAACATGACCTTCGCGCGAGTCTTACGAGCGCAAAAGCAATAGGGAACTACACGAACATGTAGTATCGACCCGACATGGGCCTGGGAACCGAATGGACTCCAACGCTGCTTTCGCGACTGGCGGAAACGGCACTTCGCCGTGTGGAATTGACCGCGCGCGTCAGCCTGCTGCGCGCACCTTGCGGCTACGGCAAATCGGCGACGCTCGCGGCCGGTTGGAAGGAGGCGGCGGACACTGGTCGCCCGGCGCTTTGGGCAAGTCTTGCAAGCGACGACACAAAGAAGGGCACCCTGCGTCGCCTCGCCTTTCAGGCCGGAACCGCCGCGGACATCGAGTCCATTCTCCAATGGATATGGCATCAGGACAGGCCCGGGATTATTTGCCTCGATGATGTTCAGGAAGCGCCGCATCTCGAAACGCTGACAAGAGACATGATGGATGCTCTTCCCGATGATTGGCGAGCGGTCCTTGCAACCTCCGCCCCCTGGGGATTTGGCGTCCTCAACGCTGACTGGCAGGAAGTCGGCCCCGATGCCCTGGCCTGCCGCGCCCAGGATCTGAAGGAATTGATCCGGGTCCCTTCAGCCCTCGACCGGATCATATCGGACACACAGGGTTGGCCCGCATTGTGCCGCATCGCGGGCCGTGTATCCTACCGGATGCAGCCACTGCATTTATGGCCCGAGATCATCTGTTATCTCGATCAGATGGTGTTGGCGCCCTTATCGCCCGCTCTGCGCACATGGCTGAAAAAGGCGGCATTAATCGCTCCCCTCGATGCCGAAAGCCACGATTTTGCCCTGCGCGTCCACGACGGCGCGCAATGGATCGCACGTGCGCAACGCGAATGCCTCCTATTGAGGCCGGACAGTGACGGAATGTTTGCGCTCAATCCGGCGCTGCGACACCATCTTGCCTTGAGCGGACAGTCGCAGCTTCGTTCCTCTCCAAGCCATCTTCTAAAACGTGCGGCTTTTCATCACTGGCGCGCCGGCCGGCCAGCGCAAACGATAGCGCTTTCGCTGCGGGCCGGCGATCCGGCCTGGGCGCGGGGGCTGGGCGGTGAGATCGTCATGGATGTCGCCCTGCGACAAGGCCGTATCGATGAGTTGGCCCATTGGCTCGAGGGCGTGCCCGACACAGCGTTGCTGACCAATCCCATGGCTGGCCTGGGAAAGATATGGGCCCTTTCCTTCCAGCAGCAGCAGCATGCAGGGGCGACGCACCTTTTGAAGTTGCTGTCACGCACGGATGCGCATGAGGAATTGCTGACGCTGCTCGGTGCGACGACAGCGGCGCTGAGGGACGATGTCGTCCGGGCGGAAATGCTCTGCCGGCAATGGCTCGAGCTGCACGCCCGGGAAAATCCGATGATGAAGGCCTCCGCCCTGGCCTGCCTCGCGAGCATCGTGGCGAGCCAGTCGAACGCGGCCGAGTTCGCGGCACTACGTCCCCTACTGGATCAAGCCTGTGCCCTGGCCGATCAGGGCTTTGCCCGCGACTGGGCAAAGATTGCCGAAGTGCTGCTCCTGCTGACGCAGGGGCAGATCATTCCCGCACGAAATAGGATCGACGCGCATCTGACGGATATGGTCTCCCCGGTCGCCGAGCAGACGCTGAAAACATTGCGCCTCGCTGTGCTGGCCGAAAGCGGCGTGCCTCTGGCAGAACTGGAATGGCCGTTGCTTTTCTGCGACCAGATCGTCGACGTCCGCATTCATACGGCACGGGCCATATTACGGGCCGCTCGTCTGGCCGGAGATGCGGACCTCTGCGAAAAAATCCTGACCGAACTGGACGTGAAAGCCGTACGCGACCACATGCCGCGACTGCAACTCATGGCCGATATCCTGACTGCGGAACATGAAATCGCGTCGGGTCGATCGGTCACCATCCCCAATATTCCCAGGAACGACGCCATCACTTCGGCTCACCTCGCCATTGCGGACGTCGAGTGCATGCTTCTGTCTGCGACGCGGGCGCTTGCCGACGGGAAGGATCACCTCGCGCGCCAATTGACGGACCGTATCCTGGCCCGCATCCGCAGGGCAGGATGGCAACATATCATACTCAAAACCCTCATGCTGCGTTCGGTGCTGCATCTACGTAAAGAGGCGCTGCAACTTTCCATACGGTCAGCGGAAGAGGCCTCGGAAATTCGCGACAGCACAGGACTGAAGGAAACAGCGCGGGAGTTCCGGAATATCCTGGAGCATATTCACGCGGGATGGGCCGTAAAGGCGAGGTTTGATCGGTCCGCAGCACAACATCACTTGCCGAGTTCACAACATACCGAAGGATCCGACCTGTCTCGCCGCCAACTCCATATCCTCGGCCTGGCGCGGGATGGTCTTACGAGCGCGGAGATCGCCAACATATTGGGTATCGGCGAAGATGGCGTAAAATGGCATTTTCGCGCGATCTTCAAGTGTCTCGCTGTCAACAGGCGCACCCAGGCCGTCGCCACGGCGATACAGCGCGGTCTCCTTCACTAAACGATCTCCCACGTCACAAATAGAGGCAGGCATGCTGTTGCGCGGCCTCCCGCAAGGCAAGATCAGCAATCCATTCTTAGTCGACTCTCGTTGCCGCCCTCGCCAGCATGAGATCCACGAGAAAGTCCAGAAGCTCTCCGCTTGCGACCTCGTGCGGTTCGAGCAGGCCCTGGAACATGCTTCCCTCGTGGACAGCCAGGATCAGTCGCGCGATGCGCGGGAGGCCCCGGGCAACGATGCGGGAGTCCTCGCGAAGGATGTCGGCGAGCGCGCCCTCGATGATGGCGAGGATCCGTCCTTGCCGTTCGGCATAGTGGCTCGCCATGGCAGGATGGCGTAGGGCATAGAGGCCGAACTCGGCCTGGAGCAGATACCAGTCCCGATCGAACGGATAGCTGGCGATAAAGGCCTTGAGGAAATTGTCGGCCGTCGAGCCGGGCATGGACAGGGCGCAAGCGGTCGCCTCCTCCAGCCTCGACTGCAAGCGCTCGATCACCCGGTCATAGAGGGCGAAGAACAATTCGTCCTTGGATCGGAAGCTGGAATTATAGGCCCCCCGGCTCAGACCGACGCGCTCGCAAATATCTTCCTGGGTGGAGCCATGGAAGCCACGTTCGGCGAAGGCCTCGAGAGCGCCATCCAGGATGCGCTCCCGGGTCTGCGCCCGGGTCGGGCGCGTTCGTGCCGGGCGGCGGCTCACGGGATCACGGGCGGGAGCATTTCGATACAAATATGTATTGAGTCGGTTGGATGTCAACGTTACCGTGCGGGAGCAGGAGACGTTCTTCATGACCTTGCGATGTTCGATGCTGGTTGCCGCGCTGGCGACTGCGGTCTGTCAGGGCGCGCAGGCGCAAACGATCGACAGGCTTGATCTCGATTATCGAAGCGCCCAGGCGAGGCTGCTCGAGCGGTCGGACGCGATCCAGGGCGCCGACGCCGATGTGCGCAGCAAGGAGGCCCAGAAAGGCTCCACGAGCACGTTGCGGCGTCCGACCGTCGAGTTCGAAGGACAGATGATCCGCTATCAGAAAACCCTCTATCTGCCGCTCGGCCCGCTGGCGGACGTGGCCCAGGATTATTCCATCTCTGACCCCCTGCGCTTCGAGATCGAGCGCACCAGCACCCGGCCGATCGTGACGGCGACGCTGCCGCTCTATTCCGGCGGCCAGATTCCCGCCGCCCAGGCGGGCGCCGCGGCGCAACTGGGACAGTCGCGCGCCGAACGCCAGATCGTCATCGACAACGGTCTGTTGCAGATGACCCAGCTCTATTTCGGCCAGCAGTTGCTCGAGCGCGTGCGCGATGTTCGCCGTGATGCGCTTGCGGGATTAGAGCGGCATGTCGCGGACGCCCTCAAGCTCGAACAGGAAGGGTTCATAAGCCGGGCCCAACGCCTCCAGGCGCAGGTAGCGCGCGACGACGCCGCGCGCGAACTGGAAAAGGCGCAGGCCGATCTCGCGAGTGCGCAGGTAGCGCTTGCCGGCGCGCTGCGGGCGCCGTCCGGCGTCGATCCCGTCTCCCCGATCTTCGTGATCCGTCAGCCGCTCCGTTCGCTCGACACCTATGTGGACGCGGCCCTGCGCGCCCATCCCCAACTGGATCGGCTCGGCGCGCTGGAAGACCAGGCTGAAGCGGGGGTGGCCCTTCAGCGCGCCAAGCTCCGGCCTACGATCTATGGCTTCGCCCAGTATAATTTCGATCGGCGCGACACGCTGTTGACCGATCCCGACTGGTCGGTGGGCGTCGGGCTGCGCTACACGCTCTTCTCCGGTGTGGGCCGCTCGCAAGCGGTGCAGGCCGCGCGGGAAACGGTGACGCAAGCCAATGCGGGCCTGCGCGAAGCCCGCACCCAGATCGAAATCGGCGTCACGCGGTCCTGGAACGATGCGGAAGCCGCGCGACGGCGGTTTGAGCTGACCGACACGGCCATCACTGCGGCGCAGGAGAATCTGCGGGTCCAGACCCTCGGCTATCAGGAGGAGCAGACAACCTCGCTCGACGTGATCGATGCGCAGCTCGGTCTTGCCCGCTCCCGGATCCAGCGCGCCCAGGCCGGATATGATTTCGTTGTCGCGCTCGCCCAGCTTCTCCACGTCAGCGGTCAGATCGCCACATTGCCGGACTATATCGACCAGGGTGAAAGGGTCACGCCATGACCGCCACATCGGAAACCCTGGTCACCCCGGACGAGACGGCTCCGCCGGTTCCGACCGGGCGGAAGCGCAAGTTGCTGCCGCTCATTGCTTTCCTCGTCGTGGTCATTCTCGGCCTCGGTCTCTGGCTGGCCTATCGCCCGGTTCCCGATCAGCTCCAGGGCATGGTCGAGGCCCGCGAACTGCGGATCACGAGCAAGGTCTCGGCTCGGATCACGGCCTTTCATGTCGAGGAAGGCCAGCCGGTGAAGACGGGACAGCTGCTCTATACGCTCGACAGTCCCGAGGTCGAAGCCCGCTCCGAACAGGCCGGCGGCGCGCTCGCCGCCGCGCAGGCGAATGCGGACAAGGCCGATGAAGGCGCACGGCCGGAGGATATCCGGGCTGCCGAGGCCCAGTGGCGACGCGCGCAGGCGGCGGCGGACCTCGCCCAGACCACCTATCAGCGCACCGAGCGCCTCTTTGAACAGGGTGTGCTGGCGGGGCAGAAACGCGACGAGAGCCGCGCAAACGCCCTGGCCTCCAATGAAGCGGCCCGAGCAGCGCGCGCGCAATATGATCTGGCGCTGGCCGGGGCGCGGCGACAGGATCGGCAGGCCGCGAGCGGACAGGTGCGCCAGGCGCGCGGCGCCCTGGCCGAAGTCGAGGCGGCCGAGAAGGAAACCCGGGTGTTCGCGCCGTCGGACGGTGAGATCGGACGCAGGCTGGCGCAGTCGGGCGAACTCGTGCCGCAGGGATTTCCCGTCTTCGTCCTGACCGACATCGATCATCCCTGGGTGACGCTCACCCTGAGAGAAGATCAGTTCAGTGCGATCCGCCGGGGACGGGTCCTGACCGGCCGCATACCTGCGCTCGGCGATCGTTGCGCCCAGTTTCGGGTCTTCTACATCGCGCCCGCCGGCGATTTCGCGACATGGCGCGCGACCCGCCAGTCGAGCGGCTTTGACGTGAAGAGCTTTGACGTGCGCCTGTCGCCCGTGTCGCGGGTCGATGGGCTGCGCCCCGGCATGACGGTCCTGTTCGACTGGCCGCAATGATCCGGGCCTTCGTCGATAGCGCCCGGCGCGAAACCGCCTTCCTGCGCGGCAGCGTCTGGGATCTGGCGCTGGTCACCTGGCTGCCTCTGCTGCTGCTGGCGATCGTCGCGGTCCAGTTGTCGGCAGGCGTCATGCGGAACCTGCCGATCGTCGTGGTCGACGAGGACGGCGGCGGCGTCGCGCGCGACCTCATCCGCAAGCTGGAGGCGTCACCCGGGCTCAAGGTCGCGGCGCGGCCACCGGACATGGCACAGGCCGAGCATCTGGTCCGCTCCAACGCCGCCTATGCCGTGGTCCTGATCCCGCGTGATCTCGAGCGCACCGTGCTGCGCGGCGAGACCGGCAAGATCCTCCTCTTCTACAATGCGAGCTATTCCACGCCCTCGGGTTCGGTGTTGCGTGAAGTCGGCACCGTGGTCCAGGCCCACGCAAAGGCCTTGGCCGGGGAGCAAAGCGCCGCGATCGCCGGTCCCGCGCGTGTGCGGCCGCAGCCGGTGAGCGTGCAGAGTCGGATCCTCTACAACCCGCAGGCCAGTTACGAGCTGCAACTCGTCGCCCTGATCCACCCCGCACTCCTGCACCTGCTGTTCATGATCGCGGTCGTGAGCGCGCTCGGTCGCGAGCTGCGGGACGGGACCATCGGAGCATGGCTTGCAGGGCCTCGAGGCGAGGCGGTCGCCGCCGTCGCCGGCAAGATCGCGCCCTATATCCTCATCTTCCTGCTCTGGGGGGCGCTTGCGACCGGCTATCTCGCGGTCTACCGGGGCTGGCCCGTGCAAGGGAGCGTGGCGATGCTGATGGGCGGCTATCTCGCCCTCTATCTCGCCTATGCGGGCATGGCCTTGTTCATCGTCGGGGCCACCCTTTCCATGGGGCAGGCGCTGTCGATGACCGCCCTCTATGCGGGCGCTTCCTTCGCCTTCGCCGGGGCGATCTTCCCGATCGAGTCGGCCTCCGCCTTCGCCCGGCTATGGAGCGCGCTGCTGCCTTTTACCCGCTTCGCGCGGCTGGTCGCGGAGCAATGGATGATCGGCGCACCCGTGCTCGCATCTCTTGGATCGATCCTGGCGCTGTTTGTCTTTCTCGTCGTCGGCTCGGGCGCCGGGCTGCCGCGCTATGTCTCGGCGCGGATGAGCCCGGAGGTCTGGGGACGACGATGATCGGCCGCGCCTTCCTCGCTACCTTCCGCGCCGTTCTCTCCGACCGCTCCGCCTTCATGCTGATCGTCGTGTCGACGATCCTCTATTCCTTCTTCTACCCTTCAGCCTATTCCGGGGAGGTCGCGGTCCGCATTCCGGTGGCCGTCGTCGATCTCGACGACAGCGGCGCAAGCCGCAGTCTCGTGCGCCGGATCGCAGCGCTCCAGCAGGCCGATCTTGCCGCGCGCCCGGCCTCTCCAGGAGCCGCCCGGCTCTGGCTCGAGACGACCGGCGCAGGGGCCGTGGTCATCATCCCCGAGGGGTTCGAGCGACATATTCTGAACGGCGCCCAGGGCACGGTCGCGCTCTACGGCAACGGCGCCTATCTGCTGCGCAGCAGCACGGCGCTGTCAGGCATCGGCCTGGCGGTCACCACGATCGCCGGCGAGGCGGCGAGCGATCAGGCCATGGCGCAGGGCGCACCCGCCCGCCCTGCCCTGTCGCTCGTTCAGCGCCCGCTGTTCAACACGCGCGAAGGCTATGGCAGCACGGTGTTCCCCGGGGTCGGCTTCCTCATCATTCACCAGACCCTGCTGATGGGCCTGACGATGCTCGCCGCCACCCTGCGCGAGACACTGGGACGCTTTCGTCTGCCCTCGCGCACCCTTATCGGAATTGCCCTGGCCTTCTTCGTGATCGGCTGGGCCGACGTGGCCTATTATGCGGGTTTTGTGTTCTGGTTTCAGGACTATCCCCGCGCCGCCGGCTCTCCTGGCGCCTTGATCGTGGGCGGCAGTTTGTTCGTGGGCGCGACTGTGGCGGCGGCGCTTGCGCTGGCCAGCCTCTTCCGGACACGGGAACGACCCCTGCAACTGTGGATGGGCACGTCGCTCGCCATCTTCTTCCTCGCGGGTCTCTCCTGGCCGGCGGAGGCGACGCCGGCCTGGCTGGCGCTCCTCGCGCGCCTCCTGCCAACCACCGCGGGCATTCATCTCATGGTCGGGCTCAATCAGATGGGCGCGAGCCTTGCCGAGCAGACGCGGGAGGTGCTCAACCTCGCCATCCTCATTCTGGTCTACGGAGGCCTGGCCTGGTGGCGCTTCACGAAGATTTCCGCGCCGGACCTTCAGCCTCTCAAGCCTGACTGACGCCTCAATGGAACGAGATCGTCAGGGGCACCCCAAGTGCAACCCTCTCGCCCCGGCCGACGCGACCTTGGCGCAACCCAGGGGGAGGTGTTCGAAGCGGACCTCTGCAGGGCTTCATCAGATAGAGATCACCGAGATGGGGATAAACCGGAGGCTGCCTCGACTATTGCTCTGCTTTCGCCGCCGCGAGGATCGCGGCCTCTACCGGCGCCCAGGTGGGGTCCGCAGGCGAAAGCATGTTGAAGTGGCCCGCATTCTCCAGGGTGATCACCGTGGCCTTATCGCCGGCCGACTGTGCGGCTGCTGCATAGGCTTGCGCGGCTGAAGGCTCCAGCACGACGGAAGCCACCATGAATTGAGGCACGGCCAGAGGCAGCCATTCGATCGGATTTGCCTGACGGTAGCGGCCCGCCTGTGCGTCAGGAGCGCCCCCGAACAGGTTGACGAAGATCGGGCGGCCGCAAATATCCTTGTCGAACCCGTACAGGGTTCGCAGGTCGCCTGGGCCGTCGATGGCGACCGCGGCGGAAACCTTCAGTGGATCAGCGCCGCGGACCTCGCTGTCGGCAGGCAATCTGGGACGGGCCGCCAGCCACAGGGCAGCGTGGGCGCCGGCCGAATGTCCCACCGTCACCACATGCTTCAGGTCCAGAGGCTGGGTTCGTGCCAGCACCCTCAAGTGATCGAGCGCCGCTCCCCAATCCTGGAAGGTCCCAGGCCACCCGCCGCGGGTGTCACCAACCTGTCGATACTCTATATTCCATGTCGCCACGCCCTTGTCCGTCAAGGCGCTCGCCAACGGCGCCGTGCCTGCCAGTGTCTCATAGCCTTTGGTCCAGCAGCCACCGTGAATGACCATGACGACGGGAAACGGGCCAGGACCTGCAGGCAAGCGCAGTTCACCGATCTGCAGAGGATCAGGACCATAGGCCTCGACGAGCGTCGGAGCGGTGACGGGAAGGGCGTGGAGTTGGGGCGGTCCGATCAGCGCATGTTGGTTATCCGACGGCGTCTACGCCCAAGCGGTGCTCGTGACAATCAAGACTGTAGCCAGGCCTAATGAACGGTATCGCATGATCTACCTCTTTCATGCATCTTCCCGCTCCGACGTTACCAGCCAGTTCGTCAAATGTGAGAAGACAGCGATTCGTCATTAGATAACATGGTTCGCTATATTCTTTTCGGAAACACCATTCCGTCATCGAGTGGGCAAAGCGATAGATGAAATCCCGTTTCTGGCGCAAAGCATATGGCGGCTATGCGCGATCACGGTAGCCTTGATCATGGAAGTGATACGTCAGGCGACCAAAGAGCTATCTAGATTTCATTGTCGTCGTGAATTGCGGTTTCAGAGGATCGTGGGTTTTATCTCACTTGGCTATCCATGCTTCGACCAGCTTGACCGCATCCTCTACTGTTTTGACCTCACCGGCGGCTTCATCCGGGATAGTGAGTCCGAATTCGTCTTCAAGCGCCATCACAACTTCCAGCACATCGAGACTATCCACGCCGATGTCATCGTAGAAAGACGAAGCAAGGGCAATCTGATCCGGATAGACGCCGAGCTGACGGCTAATGATCCTGAAAACTCGGGGAGCGATTTCTTCCATCACAAAGCCCTCGCGCGGACACTATCGGCTAGGAAACAGGGCAGATTCTCGTAAACTCAATCATCGCAGAGCAACGATATTGTCCTGCGGCCAGTAAATTCATCATGCCTTGCTGAGCATTTTCTCGGCGCTCGTTTTCACAAAATCCGAAATCTGTCCTGACATCATTTTGAGGAACAGCGGTACGCTGACGTCGCCGCGAATCTCGCTATCCTCAATGTCGAGTTGCACCGGGATATTCTGCCCCATCGCCCCGATGACCAAGTGTAGTGCGTAGTCCGATACCCACTCGGAACTGAGCGAACCGCCTCCCGGGATATGCGCTGCCAGCTTGGGCAGGCCGGCCTCGATCCTGCTCTTCGCTTCGATTTTACCAAGGCTGTGCGGGATAACGACTTCCATATCTTCTTTCCTGTTCAGGCCGCCCGATCGACGAGCAGCAAGGTCGATGTCGCGGAGGCATAGAGTTTGCCGGCCATGTCGATCAGACGCGCCTCGGTATGCGCCACCCTCTTGCCCATCGACACCACCTGGCCGATTGCACGGACCATCCCGACCCTGTCGGTCAAGGGCGCATGATAGGCGACCTTGAGTTCGAGCGTGACGCAGTTGATGGGCACTTGGGCCGCGGAGTTCGCCGCGATGCCGCAGGCCGAATCCAGCAGCGTCGCGGCATAGCCACCATGGGCGATGCCCATGAAATTGTAGGTCTGCGAGGTGGGCGTCGCGACAAAGACGACCTTCCCCTCCTCCGCCTCAAGCAGATCGATGTCGAACAGGTCCATCATGGGCGGCCGGGTGCCGGCCGCCATGAACTGTTCGATCTCTTCCAGACCGGTCATCGCTTACCTCAAAGCTTTTCGGTCAGTTCAGGAACGATCTTGAAGAGGTCGCCGACCAGGCCGATATCGGCGACCTGGAAGATGGGCGCGTCCTCATCCTTGTTGATCGCGATGATGGTCTTGCTATCCTTCATGCCAGCAAGGTGCTGAATCGCACCCGATATGCCGACGGCGACATAGACTTCCGGCGCCACGATCTTGCCGGTCTGGCCGACCTGAAAATCGTTGGGCGCATAGCCAGCATCGACCGCCGCGCGGCTTGCGCCCACACCCGCGCCCAGCTTGTCGGCCAGCGGATCGATCACGCCATGAAACTGCCCGGCCGAGCCCAGCGCTCGCCCGCCCGAGACGATGATTTTGGCCGAGGTGAGTTCCGGGCGCTCGGACTGGGCGATCTCGGCACCCACGAAGCTGGAAAGTCCCGCATCCGTGCCCGTCGCAGCCTCGATACTGGCCGAGCCACCCTCGCGGGCCGCCTTCTCGAAGGCTGTGCCACGCACCGTGATAACCTTCTTTGCATCAGACGACTGGACCGTCGCGATCGCATTTCCCGCGTAGATGGGACGCGTGAACGTGTCAGCGCTTTCCACCGACAGGATGTCGCTGACCTGCATCACATCAAGCAAGGCCGCCACGCGCGGCGCGATGTTCTTGCCATTCGAAGTGGAAGGCGCCACGAACGCGTCATAGCCGCGCATCAGGTCCGCGACGGCCGGCGCGACATTCTCGGGCAAAGCGTGTTTGAACGCCGCATCGTCGAACGTTACGACTTTGGCGACACCCGCGACCTTCGCAGCAGCCTCGGCCACGCCGCCGATGCCCGCACCGGCAACCAGCAGATGGACCTCACCAAGTTTGGCAGCGGCGGTGACGGCCGATAGCGTCGCATCCTTGACCGACGCATTGTCATGTTCAACCCAGACGAGCGTATTCATAACTTATTCTCCGAGAAATCCGCCCCCGCTTCATCTCTGTGCGCACAGGATGAAGCGGGGTGCGCCGTCACTTGCATGGGAGAGGTTCGGCAAGTTCGGCGCGTTTGAAAGTTTATCAAATCGCCATTTCCTTGAGCCTGGCGACCAATTCATCGACGTCGGCCACCTTGATGCCCGCCGAGCGCTTGGGGGGTTCGGTCACCTTGAGCGTCTTGAGGCGCGAGGCGATCTCAACACCGAGATCGGCCGGCGTCTTCGTCGCCAGCGGCTTGGATTTGGCCTTCATGATATTGGGCAGGCTCGCATAGCGCGGTTCGTTGAGACGCAGATCGGTCGTCACGATCGCCGGCAGTTTGAGGCTTACGGTCTCCAGACCGCCATCCACCTCACGGGTCACCGCGACAGTCTCGCCCGATACTTCGACCTTGCTGGCGAATGTGCCCTGCCCCCAACCGAGAAGGGCTGCCAGCATCTGGCCGGTCTGATTGGCATCATCGTCGATGGCCTGCTTGCCGAGGATCACCAGGCCCGGAGCCTCCTCGGTGGCGATGGCCTTCAGGATCTTGGCGACGGCGAGCGGCTCGACCTCATCGTCAGTCTGGACGAGGATCGCGCGGTCGGCCCCCATGGCGAGCGCGGTGCGCAGCGTTTCCTGCGCCTTGGCGACGCCGATCGACACCACCACGATTTCGGTCGCGACTCCCTTTTCCTTGAGGCGGATAGCCTCTTCGACGGCGATCTCGTCGAACGGGTTCATCGACATTTTCACGTTCGCCAAATCGACGCCCGTCCCATCCGCCTTCACGCGCGGTTTCACATTATAATCGATAACCCGCTTGACGGGCACAAGCACCTTCATGGATCAATCCTACTCTGATTGTAATGCCGCCTGATATTCGGCAATGAGTCTCTCACAGATGGATCGGGCCGGTTGGACGGCAGTGGTAGCGCCGACACCGTGGCCTGCCGACCAGATCGTCTTCCAGGCCTTGGCCTCCTCCGAAACCGAAAGCGCGCCATGTGGCTCAGGGAGAGTCGCGGCTTCCAGCGAGGGCCGGAGAAAATTGGCCCCGACGCCGGTGACCCGGTCCGTATAGACGATATCCGCTGGTCCGGCCCCGATCACCATGTCTTTCTGTGCCGGCGAGGCGAGACTCTCTTCCGACGCGATGAAGTGGGATCCGATATAGGCAAGATCGGCCCCCATCATCTGCGCGGCCGCGATCTGGTGGCCGCGCGTGATGGCGCCGGAAAGCGCCAGCGGCCCCTGGAAGAAGCGCCGTATCTCGTCAACCAGTGCGAACGGGCTCATCGTGCCGGCATGTCCCCCCGCGCCGGCAGCGACCGCGATCAGACCGTCGACGCCAGCTTCGAGCGCCTTTTCCGCATGACGCACGTTCGTCACGTCGTGAAAGACCAGCCCGCCATAGCCCTGAACCACCTGGACAAGATCCGCGACGGCGCCGAGCGAGGTGATGACCAATGGCACATGGTGCCGAACGATCAGTTCCAGATCGGCGTCGAGCCTCGGATTGCTCTTATGGACGATGAGGTTGACGCCGAAGGGCGCCGCTCCCGGCATGGGAGCCAGCCGCTCCTCGATTTCATCCAGCCATTCACCGAAACCTTCGCTGGTCCGCTGATTGAGCGCCGGGAACGTGCCAAGCAGTCCCGCCTCGCAGCAACTGACGACAAGGTCCGGTCCCGACACAAGGAACATCGGCGCAACGATGGCTGGAATGGCCAGCCGCTTTTCGAGGCTTGCCGGAAGCGTCAAAACACGTCGTCTTCCAGCGCCATCAGCGACTTCTTGCCCGCCTTGATCGCCAGGAAGCTGGCCGTCGCCTGCGGCAGGATGCGCTCGAAGAAGAACGTCGCCGTCTTGATCTTGGCATCGTAGAAGCGCTTGTCCTCGCTGCCGAAGAAGAGCTGCAAGCCTGCAATCTTGGTCGCCTTGGCAAAGCAATAGCCCATGGCCACCAGGCCCATCAGACGCAGATAGTCCGCCGACGCCGCGCCCGCCTCTTCGGGATCCTTGAGTGCCCGCTGCGCGACCGTGGCCGTCGAAAGCTGCAGCGCCCCGAACGCCTTGGCGAGCGCCTCGACCATCGGCTTCATCGGTCCGTCGACGTTGTTTTCCTCGATGAAAGCCGACACCGGATGGAAGAAGCTGCGCAGATAGCGGCCCATATGGGCGCCGAGCTTGCGGCCGACGAGATCGAGCGCCTGAACGCCGTTCGTCCCCTCATAGATCATGGTGATCCGGGCATCACGGGCATATTGCTCGACGCCGCTTTCGCGGATGTAGCCGTGGCCGCCATAGCATTGGACAGCGAGGTTCGCACTGTCGAACGCAAGGTCGGTGAAGAGCGCTTTGACGACGGGGGTCATGAGCGCGATGAAGTCACTCGCACGCTGGCGCACTTCGGGTTCGGGAGAATGTTTTTCCGCGTCCAGCGCGCGCGAGACCCAGGCCGAGAGCGCCCGGCACCCCTCATTATAGGCCCGCATCGTCATCAACATGCGGCGAACATCGGGATGGACGATGATCGGATCGGCAGCCTGTTCGGGATATTTGGGGCCCGAGAGCGCCCGGCCCTGAATACGGTCCTTCGCATACCAGGCGGCCGCCTGATACGCGGCTTCACCGACACCGAGGCCCTGAATGCCGACAGAGACGCGCTCAGTGTTCATCATCGTGAACATGGCGGCCATGCCCTTGCCCGGCTCGCCGACCAGCCAACCGGTCGAATCGTCGAAGTTCATCTGGCAGGTCGCCGACGCCTTGAGACCCATCTTGTGCTCGATCGCGGCGCAGGCGACGCCGTTCGATTGACCGGGAGTGCCGTCCTCCTTGGGAAGATATTTGGGAACGAGGAACAGGCTGATGCCCTTTACGCCCTTGGGGGCGTCGGGCAGGCGGGCGAGCACGAGATGGATGATATTCTCGGTCAGGTCATGCTCACCGGCGGAGATGAAGATCTTGGAGCCGGTGACCTTGTAGCTGCCATCGCCCTGCGGGACCGCGCGGCTGCGCAGGAGCCCGAGATCGGTACCGCAATGAGGCTCTGTCAGGCACATCGTGCCGGACCATTGACCGCTTACCATCTTGGGCAGGTAGGCCTGCTTGAGCGCGTCGCTCCCATGGCCCTCGATCGCAGTGGTCGCACCATGGGTGAGGCCCGGATAGAGGCCGAAGGAAAGGTTGGACGAGCAGATCATCTCTTCGACCAGCTTGTTGACCGCTTCCGGCAGCCCTTGCCCACCCCATTCTGGATCGGATGCGAGCGCGGTCCAGCCACCTTCGGCGAATTGCTTATAGGCTTGCGCGAACCCCGCCGGCGTCCGCACAACGCCGTTTTCCAGATGGCATCCTTCCTCGTCGCCCGACCGATTGATCGGCAAGAGCACGTCGCGACAGAAGCGCGCCGCCTCCTCGAGGATGGCATCGGTCAGATCCGGCGTGAACTCCGCCAGCGCGGGAATGTCCCCGAAGCCGTCATCGGCATGGAGTTCGTTGAGCACGAAGCGCATATCGCGCAACGGGGCGTCATAGACTTGCATATTTATATCTCCTGACCAGTCGGCCCTCGGGCCGCCGGCCGCCAATCAGTTACGCAGCGGCTTGCCGGTGACGAGCATCTGCTCGACGCGCGCCTGGGTCCGCGGGTCGCGCACCAGTTGCATGAAGGCCTTGCGCTCGAGCGCCAGCAGATCCTCTTCGGTCACGATGTCGATCAGATCCTTCTCGCCGCCCGTCAGGACGTCGGCGAGCGCGCCGGACACGACACCATCGTAGGAGGTTGCGAGGCCACGGGCCTGGAAGCCTTCGACAGCCATCGAAAGAGCGGACTTGCCTCCCGCGCCAGGCAAGCGGAATTCCGGAGCCACGGGCGGTTTGTAACCGTCCGCCAGTTCCAGTGCCTTCGCCTTGGCATCCGCCAGCAGGCGGTCGCGGTTCATCGTGATGCCGTCCGACGGACGCAGGAAGCCATGCTCCTTCGCCTCGGCGGCCGACTTTGCCACAGTGGCCGTCGATACCGTCTCGAACACCTTGGCAACGGCCGGCATCGGCCCCTTGGGCATGCCGGGACTGGAGCGCCAGCGATCGATCATTTCACCGCATCCGCCCCAGCCAGGGATCAGGCCCACGCCGCACTCGACCAGACCCACATAGCTTTCGGCATGGGCCTGCACGGCATCACTGTTGAGCAGGATCTCGCAACCACCGCCCAACGCCATGCCGGCCGGCGCGCTCACGACCGGGAACGGCGCATATTTGAGCGCCTTGTAGGCCTGCTGCCCGCCCGCGACGAGCTTTTCGATCTCGCCCCATGCCGCGATGTTCAGCGCGAACAGGGCAAGGCCGAGATTGGCGCCGGCAGAGAAATTGCTGCCCTCATTATAGACGACGAGCGCCTTGAACTTGTCCTGCACGACCGGGATCGCCTGACCGATCAGCTTCATCACATCGCCGTCGAGCGCGTTCATCTTGCCGGTGAACTCAAGGCAGGCAACGCCGTCGCCGACATCCCAGAGTGCCGCCGAGCCATTTTTGAGGATCGGCTGGCTATGAAGCTTGATGTCTTCCAGCAGCAGCACGCCCTCGGGCCGCACGACATCATGATAGTCGCCGGCGGCATCGAGATATTGCCGACGGCCGTCCTGCACCCGGTAGAATGGCCGATCTCCGGCTACCTTGAGGATCGCGGGAACATCCCGCCCCTCGGCCGCCAGCCGTTCGGCGAGCTTGCCCGGCCCGAGGCGATCGATCAGTTCGAACGGCCCGAACTTCCAGTTGTAGCCGAGCTTCATCGCGTCATCGATGCCGACGATGTTGTCCGCAGCTTCACCGACCAGACTCGCGGCATAGGAAAGAACCTTGCCGAGAATTTCCCAGGCATAGGCCCCGACCTTGCCGGGCGCAGCAACCAATGCTGCCAGGTCCTTCTCGGCCCGGCCCGGCAAGGAAGCCGGCTTCACCGATACGCGATATTCGCCGGTCGCGAGATCGAGCGCTTTCTTGGTCTTCGTCGCCTTGTCGAACGCGTAGAAACCGCCCTTGCCCTTCCGCCCGGTAAAGCCTTCCGCGATCATCCTGTCGACGAGCGGCATCGGCCTCACCGTGTCGAAATAGGCGTCACCTGCCGGCAGCGTCGAGGACAGGCTCTTCGTGAGCAGCGGCATGAGGTCGACGCCAACGAGATCGACAAGGCCGAAAATGCCGGTCTTGGGCACGCCCATCGGCTTTCCGCCGATCTGGTCGGCTTCCTCCACCGTCAGCCCCTGGTCCATCGCGGCATTGATCGCGACGGCCAGCCAGTAGGTACCGATGCGATTGGCGATGAAGCCCGGCGTGTCCCGCGCCGGCACGATGCGCTTGCCGAGCTTTCGATCGACGAAATCCGAGACGCGCCTCGCCACAGCCGTATCAGTGTCGGGGCCGGTCACGATTTCGATGAGCCGCATGTAGCGCGGCGGATTGAAGAAATGGGTGATCAGGAAGTCCTGTTTGAACTGATCGTCCCGCCCCTCGACCAGATGGCCAAGCGGAATCGTCGAGGTATTGGACGATACCGCCGTGCCCGGACGCTTGAGCTGCTCGAGCTTGGCGTAGAGCGCCTGCTTGATGTCGAGCCGTTCGACGATCGCCTCGACGATCCAGTCGCATTCGGCCACCCGCTCGAGATGGTCGTCGATATTGCCCGTTTCAACGAGCTTCGCCGCAGCCTTCGACATGAAGGGCGCCGGATCGGTCTTCAGCATCTTCGCGACCGCACCCTTCGCCACGGCGTCACGATCGCCGCCCTCCTTGGGCACGATATCGAGCAGCAGCACCGGCACGCCGGCATTGGCGACCTGCGCTGCGATGCCGGCGCCCATGACGCCTGCGCCGATCACGCAGACCTTTTTGATGGTTTCCGGCGGGGCGCCGACTGGCTTGATGGCCTGCTCGCTCATTCCGCCGCCTCCAGCACGGTGGCGATGCCCTGACCGCCGCCGATGCACTGGGTGGCAAGCGCATAGCTGCCGCCTTCGCGCTTCAGCAGAGCCGCGGCCTTGCCCACGATCCGCGCACCGGTCGCCCCCAGAGGGTGGCCTATCGCGATGGCGCCGCCGTCCAGATTGACCTTCGACTGGTCAAGCCCCAGGTCGCTGATGCAGGCCAGTGACTGGCTCGCAAAGGCTTCGTTGAGCTCGACAACGTCAAGCTGGTCCACACTGAGCCCCGCCCGCTGCAGCGCCTTGCGCGAGGCCTCGACCGGTCCGATGCCCATGATCTCCGGCTGGCAGCCAGAGACAGCAACCGACTTGATGCGGGCAAGGATCGGCAGTCCATGCGCGCGCGCATAATCCTCGCTCGTGACCAGGATTGCGCTTGCGCCATCGGTCAGCGGCGAGGACGTTCCCGCCGTTACCGTGCCGTCCTGGCTGAAGGCCGGCTTCAGCCCGGCGAGGGTTTCCGTCGTCGTGCCGGCACGCGGCGTGCCATCCTTGTCGACCACGCCCGCCTTGGTCGTGATCGGCACGATCTCGGCCTCGAGCTTGCCGGCCGCGATAGCCGCGGCCGCCTTGTCCTGACTGGCGACCGCAAAGGCTTCCTGCTGGGCACGGGTGATCTGATATTTGGTCGCGACATTCTCCGCCGTGTCGCCCATGCCCATATAGGCGGCGCTCTTCTTCGCGAGCTCGGGGTTCGGCAGCGGATTGAACCCCATCATCGGCACGCGGCTCATCGACTCCACGCCCGCGCAGATGAAGGCCTCGCCGGCGCCAAGCTGAATCTGGCCCGCAGCGATGTGGACCGAGCTCATCGACGATCCGCAGAAGCGATTAACGGTCATGCCGCCGACAGAGAGCGGCAGGTCGGCGAGAAGACCGATAAGGCGCGCGATGTTGAAGCCCTGCTCGCCTTCAGGAAAAGCGCAGCCCAGCACGATATCCTCGATATCTTCGGCCTTCACGCCGGTCTGCTGAATCAGTCCGCGAATGACCTGAGCGGCCAGATCGTCAGGGCGGACGCGCGCCAGCGCGCCCTTGCCTGCCAGGTGAAAGGGGGACCGGGCATAGCCCGCAACAACCACATTACGCATCGATGATAGCCTCTCCAGGGAATCGGACATCTGATTACCTAATGGTGCGTGAAATGACGTTTACGTCAACTAAAATCTTTGGCACCCTTCTCACGCCGTCGAGGGAATCGTCATGCACCGGTTCCCGGGAGGCTTGATATCGGAGGTCTTGGCCGAGGAACGTACGGATGCTCGCCAGTGAAAAACCGCGCACTCTCATCCCGGCGATGATGCTCGCGCCCGTCTTATCGACGGCTGCGCCTCTCCCCAAGCGCCACTGCACCTGTTTTCGAAGGCGCACACATGCGATTTTCTGAGCATCCCCTCCGGCGTCAGATCGTCGGCGAAATGCATCTGCGCCGTTTTCCTGCACTCGAATTGCCCGCCATGGCATTTCAGACGGTTCGCCTGGTCGATGAGAATGACCGGGAGAAGGAATGGCTGATCCTGGAGCAGCGATGTGCCTCTGGACTCGATCGCAACCTGCGCCACCTGGAAACGGAGTGGTCCGCCAACGGGCGGCTGGCCTGGGAAAGGCACAGTGAAGCGGTCACCACGACGCTAACGTCAACCTCGGTCAGCGCGGACGCGCAGTTCTGGTCTGCTCCCAACGTCGGCCCCTTCAGTGATACCTTGCAGTGGATGGAAACGCTGCCGGGCCTGGTCATCCGCGCAACCCACATCGTCGTTGTGGCGAACGATAGCTACGCCGAGCCGGTTGTCGATCGGGCCGACTTCCATCCGGGCCATCTCGTCTCCTGCATCATCGGGGATAGCGTCCGGATCTGGAGCGACTTTCGCATTCACGCCGGCGGCTACGGGCGCCTGGTCGTTGCCGCGAACGGGGCGGCTGACGGCGAAGTGTCGCGTTCCATCCAGCGCATTCAGGAACTGGGCAATTATCGCAATCTTTCCTTTCTTGAAGGCACGCACAGATCAATAGCTTGACGGCGTCACACACGAACACGCCCGAACCCTGACGACGGGGCCAGCAGCGCCTGACCCCTCCAATTCGCACACAACCTAATAGGCATTTTGATGACGCATTGAGCTATTGACTTACCTATACGTCATCTAGATGGTTATGGGACGCTGATTTGCCGCATATTGGCTCCAGACGTGAAACAGACGGTCGCCTGAAGGCGCGCGGAGAGGAACAATGTCGATCATTCTGACACTACTGGCTTCGAGCACTGCATTGCCCGCCGACACCGTTGTCGGTCGCTGGCAAACCGAGAGCCGTCATGGCGTCGTGGAAATCACCCGCTGCGGGCAATCGATCTGCGGTGCCTTGATCAGTTCCGACGGGATCAAAGCCAACCCCGAACTACGTGACGAAAAGAACAAGACCGCTGCGTTGCGCGGTCGTCCGCTTCGTGGATTGCAGATTCTGCAGGGTTTTACGTGGAAGTCGGGCAGTTGGTCGGGTGGTTCCATCTACAACGCTGAGGATGGCGGTACATACAGCGCGACGGTCACGTTAGCCGATCGGGATCATTTGCGCCTCAAGGGCTGCATCGTCTGGCCCCTGTGCAAGACGCAGACATGGACGCGCCTCCGATAAGCACGAGGAATTTGACAATCACGAAAGGGGAGATGGGCGTGGCAGGCAAAAATTGGAAAGTTGGGATCGCAACATCGGCCGTGGCGGCTGGATTGCTCGCGCCGCAAGCCGCGAGCGCGCAGGCCTTTTACCTTCAGGAACAATCGTCCAGAGGTGCCGGACGAGCCTTTTCGGGCGAGGTCGCCGACCAGGGCGTACAGTCCCTCTGGTGGAATCCGGCTGCGATCGCAGGCATGGAAGGAGTCGATGCCCACCAGGCCGTAAGCGTAATCCTTCCCAAAGGGTCGGTTGACAATGTCAACACGCTCATTGTCCGTCCCGGGCAGTCGGCTGCGGCTGTAGGCGGGAGCCAACGCTCTCGTGATCCGATCAATAATGGCGTACTACCCTCCGGCGCGATAGCCGTCGGCCTGACATCACGGCTCGCTTTGGGGCTGACCGTCGCCTCCCCTTATAGCTTCACAACCAATTATGATGCCGACAGCTGGGCACGGTATAGCGCCGACAAGACCAAGCTGCGAACATACGACATCCAGCCATCGATCGCCTACCTCGTTACGCCAAATCTCAGCATCGGCGCCGCGCTTAATATCGAATATGCCGACGCATCATTGTCCAACTATCTGCCGAACCTATCGCCTCTTCTCGCCGACGGCCACCAGGAGCTGAAAGGCAATGGTTGGGATCTTGGCTGGTCGGCCGGGCTGCAATATCGCGCCGGCCCCATGCAACTGGGCGCCAGCTACAAGTCGAGCGTGAAGCATAATCTCGACGGTTCGGTGACGACGACCGGTCTTCTTGGTCCGCTCGCCGGGCAAAACAGCGTAGTGAATGCAAACGCCACGTTCGAGACCCCCTGGCAGGCGATCTTCGGAGCGCGCGTGGCGGTGTCGCCCAAGGTCACCCTCAACGGTCAGGTGACCCGCATGGGTTGGTCGAAATTCGACGCTATCCGGCTCGGCGCGCCGCTCAACGTTTCAATCCCGGAAAATTACCGGGACACTTGGAGCTTCGCAGGCGGCATCGATTACGCGGTCACACCAGCCTGGACCGTTCGTGCCGGCGTTCAACACGCCCAGACCCCGACGCGCAACGGCAATCGGGACGCTCGAGTGCCTGACAGCAACCGTTGGAATTTCGCTGCCGGCACAAGCTATGCCGTGTCTTCCCGGTTCACGCTCGATGCGGGCGCAGCGTATATTACGTTCAAGGATACGACTATTGATCGCACGACAGCGGCCTATGCCGGCACGGCCGTGCAGACGCCGATCCTGATGGACGGCAAGCTCGAGGACGCGCACGCCGTCGTGCTGTCGCTCGGCGGACGTTTCCACTTCTGATGCTGGAGATCGCCATGCCCCAGCCCGCCATCAGCGCCTTCCCGTCGATACCGGAACCGGCAATTCCGCCACGGCTCCTGACCGACCTCCTCGACAATGCGTTGAACCTTTATCCCGAACGCGTCGCCATCGACTTTCTCGGGCGAACCTGGACTTATGCGCAGGTGGGGCAACTCGTTCGTCGTGCAGCACGTGGATTGCAGGATCAGGGGCTGCGCAAGGGCGATCGGTTCGGCCTGTGCCTGCCGAACTGCCCCTATTTCGTGATATTGTACTTCGCCGCGCTGCGCGTGGGTGCGATCGTGGTCAACTTCAACCCGCTCTACACGGAGCGCGAACTGGAGCATCAGATCCGGGACTCGGGAACGCGCATGATGGCGGTACCGGACGTCCGGATAATCCACGAGAAAGTGCAAGCCGTCGCGCCACGTGCCGGGCTGGACAAGATCGTGTTGTGCGGCATGAGGGATATGCTGCCCTGGCTGCAAGGCCTGGGCTTTGCGCTATTCAAGCGAAAAGACCACGCGCGGATACTCGACGAAGGCCTTCATGTCCGGCTCAAGGCGCTTCTCGCCCATGATGCCGAACCTGACGCGGTAGAACGTCACCCTGATGATGTCGCGGTCCTTCAATATACCGGAGGCACAACCGGCGTGCCCAAGGGCGCAATGCTGACCCACGCCAACCTCACGGCGAACAGCGCCCAGATGGTGGTGCATGTGGGAGGACTTCGCCCGCAGCAGGAGAGAACTCTCGGCGTCCTGCCCATGTTTCACGTCTTCGCACTCACGACGGTGCTCAACTTCTCAGTCGAAATCGGCGCCGAAATCGTCCTGCTGCCACGGTTTGAGATGAAGCAGGTTCTCAGGACGATGAAGCGCAAGCCGCCGACACAGTTCTTCGGCGTGCCTACGATCTATGTTGCCCTGAACGCGCTTCCGGACGACGAGATACCCGATCTCTCGGCCGTGCGCGCCTGTATATCCGGCGGCGCACCGCTCCCGCTCGAGGTACGCGAGGAGTTCGAGGCACGCACGCGTGCCAGGGTCGTGGAAGGATATGGGCTCTCCGAAACCGCCCCGATCATCGCCTGCAACCCGTTGTTTGGGACGGTGAAGGACAATAGCTGCGGCCCAAGTTTCCCCGGCACCATCATCGAGATCCGAGATCCGGAGAATCCCTCGCGGGTTCTTCCCCAGGGAGAACGCGGAGAAGTGTGCGCCCGCGGCCCTCAGGTGATGAAGGGCTATTGGCAGCGCCCTGCAGAAACCAGTGCTGTCTTCGTCGATGGCGCGCTACGAACCGGCGATATCGGCTATTTTGATGAGGATGGCTATCTCTTCCTCGTCGACCGCATCAAGGACATCATCTTCTGTGGCGGATATAATGTATATCCCCGGATCATCGAGGATGCGGCCTACCAGCACCCGGCGGTAAAGGAGGCGATCGCAATCGCGATTCCTGACGCCTACAGAGGTCAATCTCCCAAGTTGTTCATCGCGCTGCACGAGGGATCGAACCTGACCGTCGATGAACTCAAGGTCTTTTTGCAGGATCGCCTCAGCAAGATCGAGATGCCCAAGGCCTTCGCATTCCGGGACAGCCTGCCCAAGACGTTGATCGGCAAACTTTCGAAGAAGGATTTGATCGAGGAGGAGAACAAAAAGCTCGCCTGAGCCTCTATCCCCTGTCAAGCTACGAGGCTTATGCGCTTGAGTGGTAGGGTAGCCGTGATTGGAGGACAGGGAGTGGATGGCATGGGGAACTCGCTCCACCTCGCCGAGGACGATGAAACGCTTAAGGACGCGGATCGCGACAACCCCACGCACAAGGGGAGAACCCGCGCAAAGGATGCGGATTTACAAGTGTACGGCATCCAGGATGTCGCTCAGGAACTCGGACTGACACTTCGCACGCTACGCTTCTACGAAAAGGAGGGGCTTATCGCCCCTCAACGGGTAGGCAGTACCCGGGCATATTCCAGGCGTGAGATCGGACGCATACAGCTGATTTTGCGCGGCAAACGCCTTGGCTTCTCCATCAAGGAAATCAAGGAGTTTCTCGATCTCTACGATGCCGATCCCGAGCATAAGGAGCAAATGGAGCGATTGATTGCCCGCATCCGGGAAAGGTTGGTCGACTTGAAGACGCAGCGCTCTGCGCTCGACCTGACAATCGACGAGCTTACAACCATCGAAGTGGAAGCGATGGCAAAGTTGCAGCGATAATTTGGTCATCCCATTCTCTAACCGAGCGGTAACGCTTGATCGCGGCGCCCCCGATCCAATTAAGCCGTCAAGCGACGAGCGCCGCGCCGATCGCTAAGGCCGCCCCAGAACCGGCCCCGTCGTCGAGCTGCGACCAAGCCTGCCATCACCCGCTCACGCGTGAGCGCGCGTTCATATTGGGCGAGCGCGCCGAAGAGCGAAAACAGCAATTCACCATGGGGCGTGCTTGTGTCCATCTGCTCCGTTAGCGATCGGAAGGCCACACCTCGATTTTTCAGATCGGTTATGATCGCCAGAAGATTGGTCAATGATCGCCCGAGACGGTCGAGTTTCCAAACGACCAAGGTGTCGCCGGCCTTCAGGAATTCGAGGCAAGTGACCTGCCCCCCGGCGGTCCCTCGATCATAACGAGAGTCTTGCGGTTGAATATTCCGGTATGCTCGCCTGCACAAGCGCGCCGGGCGTGATGCTATCGTCCTGCACGAACGTCCGACGCGCTTGTGCAGGCGTTCGATTTCCCAACGATGAGTGGGGGCGAACATGGTTGTAGTCGTAGCGCCAGATGGCCAGCTTCCGGCGGGCGTCAGCCAAGCTGTCGAACAGCTCCTCGTTGAGCAGCTCATCGCGCAATGAGCCGTTGAAGCTCTCGATGAAGCCGTTCTGCTGGGGCTTACCGGGATCGATGTAATGCCACTCGACCTTGTTCTGGCTGGCCCATTGCAGGATCGCCCGGCTCGTAAATTCAGTGCCATAGCACATTGGGAAGCGGCCCCTCGAAGGGGCGCACTGCCTTGATGAAGGCAAGGGCGCGTAGCGCCCGCAGGCTTCATCAAGGCGGTCATGATCGGCCCGCAGGTCTCTAAAGTGAAGTTGTCGACTCAACCCTTTGGAGACAGACCGACCATGACCAAGCGTAGCTCTAATCCCACCGACGCCGTGCTGGTAGCCATCGATATGTCCAAACACCGCCAGGAGGTCCTGATCGAACGTCCAGAAGGCGGACCCCGACGTCGCATGACGGTGATGGCGACAAAGGCAGATTATGATCGCCTGGCCACGGATCTTAGCGACATCGGGCGTCCGATCATCGTCGGCTTCGAGGCTACTGGTAACTACCATCGCACGCTGGCGCATCGCCTGCTGTCCGCCGGCTTCGAGTTGCGCTTGATCTCGTCCGTTGCCTTGGCTCGAACGCGCGAGGCTCTGCACAATGGCTGGGACAAGAACGATTCCAAGGATGCGCAAGTGATCCTGCACATGCTGCGGATTGGCGCCACCCAGCGATACGTCGATCCGCTCGCCGCCGGGATCAACGACCTGCAGGAGATGTCGAAGACGCATGAAGCCATATCAAAGGCGAAGACCCAGGCCTGGCATAGGATCCTGACCCACTACCTGCCGCTGTATTTCCCGGAGATCGAGCGTTTCGCCGGCAACAGCCGGTCTGACTGGTTCCTGGCGCTGATCGAACGTTTCCCGACGCCGGGGAGCATCATCTCGATCGGCCGCGAAGCCTTCACTGAACAGGCCTGGCCGTTGATCGGTCGCAAGGTCTCCAAGGCCCGGGTAGTCAACGATATCTATGAGACCGCCTCTGCATCGATCGCGCTGCCGATTGACGAGGATTCCACTGCGATCACGATGTTCCGCATGGTCGTCGCTCAGGCTCGTACCCTGATCCAACAACGCAATGAGATTGAGCGGATCGCCCATGACGCGCTGGCCGCGAACCGCGATTATCAGCTTCTGCGGATGATCCCAGGCATCGGACCGATCAATGCCCTGACGATCCTTGCCGAGGCCGGTGATCTGCGCCGCTTCAGCCATCATCGCCAGTTTCTCAAGTTCTGTGGCCTCGACCTCGCTACCTGTCAGTCCGGTATGTTCCGCGGTCGGACCAAGCTGTCAAAGTATGGCAATGCCCGGTTGCGGCGTACATTCTGGATGGCGACGCAGGTCGCGATCCGCCAGCGCGACAACAGCTTCCGCGATAAGCTGGGGCGCTATGTCGCCGGGTATCCCAACGACCCCGATCGCCGTCGCAAGGCGATGACCGCGCTCACCGCCAAAATGGCGCGCGTTGCGCATGCCGTCATCAAGACGGGAACCGAGTACCGTCCGTTCGTCGAACGGGCGGACACCAGATGGAAGGACCCCTCTCTGTGCAGCCGTGAGGGCGCTACCGCGACCCTGTAGATAATGTTCGGGCCTTCCATCTGGCATCCGTATCTCATTTTAAGGACGGTGAGGACCACGACCCACGCGGCTGCTGGATCCTGTGTTTGCTATGGCCGAGAGCGCATTCCTTGACGATGGAAGCCATCTGGATCATAAAAATCATCAGCGCCGATTACACTCGGCGCAACGAGACCTGCTGGCCTTTGCCCGCTGCTGCTTCCCTACATAGGACGTTGTCACTGACAATGCAAGCAGGTTTCCCGTGCAGGCGAACCAGCGCATCCAGTTCGCGCGCCACCCGAGCTCCCGAGATGCTGGTGTCCGCGGCCAAGCACAGGTTCTCCCGGCAGCAATCATCGTTGATCGCCAGAATCCTGAACTTGCGCGACGCACCAAACGTATCGGCGACAAAGTCCATCGACCAGCGGTCACCAGGACGAAGTGCTCCCGGCACCGGCGTCCGGCTGCCTCGGGCGCGCTTGCGGCCGCGTCGTCGGCGTATAGACAAGCCTTCTTCCCGATATAGCCGGTAGAGCTTCTTGTGGTTCATGCTCATGCCCTTGCGCTCCAGCATGACGCCGATCCGGCGATAGCCGAACCGACGGCGCTGCCCTGCGATCTCCCGCATGGCTTCGCGGATCGCTCCGTGGTCCGGCGGGCGTTCGCGCCTGACCGTCTTGGGATCGACGCCAATCAGCACGCAGGCCCGACGCTGTGAGACCTGGTAGTCCCGCATCACGCCGAGCGCCACGTCGCGCCGCTGGCCCGGCGTCGTCAGCCTTTTCCCAGCAGGTCCTTCAGGATCGCGTTGTCCAGCATGCTGTCGGCCAGGAGCCGCTTCAGCTTGCCGTTTTCGTCCTCCAACTGCCGCAACCGGTGGGCGTCCGATACCTCCATGCCACCGTACTTCGCCTTCAGCTTGTAAAAGGTCGCCGTGCTCAGGCCGTGCTTGCGGCAAACCTCCACCGTCGGAAGTCCGGCCTCCTGTTCCTTGATCATCCCGATGATCTGCGCCTCGGTAAAACGGCTCTTCCTCATGCGTCTGCTCCTTCTCGTGGGCAGACTCTACATCAGAATGAGGGATCCTTCGGGGGGCAGGTCACAAGCCTTCAGGCCGGGACGATCATCCCGGGCGCCCGATGCCTTGTCGGAATAGAGATGGCGCTCATCGACACCTGCGGCGAGGAGGGCATCGCGTTGAAGGTCAACCGACTGACGGTCATCGACCGATGAGACACGCATGTACCCGATGAGCATGTGCGACAAACCCTGAAATTGATGTTGTCGCGCACTAGATCAAAGCGACAGGGTTTGTCGTGCAAAATCAACCATGGTTGTCGAGGCGTAGCCTGGTTGCGATGCTACCCTGTCGGAAAACATGTGATTGCCGCCTACCGGAATAGCAGGCAAACTCGGTTAACTATTTGCACTTCCCTGCTGCAACGAGAGCCGCACGATAGCGGCGACCATGTTCGGCCCGCCATGCATTCGCATTCGCGGTTCCCTTTGCAGCTAACCGGCGCTTATATTCGGCTTCCATCGCGCGCCTCTCCGGTCCCGGACCAGAATCAGCAAGACATCGGGCCGATACCGAATTGGACCGCGAGTTCCCGTTGGCGATGTCGCCAGACAGTTTATTCGCCATCGTACTGGTCGCCGTTTGCCCCATCGGCATTGGATCGACGGGCGCATATTGAGCCTGTGCCGACTGATTGAAAAGAAGCAGAGCGGCGCTCACCGCGCTGCTTGTGGCAAGACACCTCATATGGTTCTCCCGATAATCAAAATTCAATATGCAGAAAATGTGCGACGTCGCCCAACAGCGAGCGATGGTTAGCCTCATAATATCGACCGACCACGTCCACTGCAGGGCAGTCAGCACCGAAAATCAGGTGTTTTCCGACGCCCTCAGGCCTCAGACCCCATGACTGCCAGAGCCTCGGAGGCTCGAATCTGAGATGCTGATGATGGATTTGTCAGCAGCGGAGACGAGTCATGACGGAGACGGTGAAATACGTTGGTCTGGACGTTCATAAGGAAACCATTGCGGTCGCGGTTGCCGATGGGGAACGCGGAGGCGAGGTGCGTTTCGTCGGCACGGTCGCCAACGAGGACGATGCGATCAGGAAGCTGGTCAAGCGGCTGACTGGACCGGGCGTGACGTTGAACGTCTGCTACGAAGCTGGTCCCTGCGGGTATGGCTTGCATCGGCTGCTGACGAAGCTGGGACAGAATTGCATCGTCATCGCCCCCTCGATGATGCCGCGGCGCCCGGGTGACCATGTAAAGACGGACCGGCGTGACGCGATGACCCTGGCGCGGCTGCTACGCGCTGGCGAACTCACCGCAATCTGGATACCGGACGAAGCGCACGAGGCGGTACGCGATCTCATCCGCGCGCGACGCAGCGCGCAAGATGATGCCATCGGAGCCAAGCAGACAGTGCGCAGCTTCCTGTTGCGTCATGATCGTCGTTTCGGCGGCAAGGCGGCCTGGACGAAAATGTACTGGCGGTGGTTGTCCGAGCAGCGGTTCGATTTTCCCCACCAACAGCTGGCATTCGAGGAAATGCAGAAGCGGGTGCTGGAGGCGCAGGCACGGGTTGGGCGCTTAGAAGCGGCGCTGACTGAAGCGGTGGACGCATGGTGTTTTGCGCCGCTGGTCCGCAATCTACAGGTCCTGCGCGGTATCAGGCTGGTCAGCGCTGCGACGCTGGTCGCTGAAGTAGGCGATCTCACCCGCTTCGACAATCCCAAGCAACTGATGGCGTATGTCGGCTTGGTGCCGTCCGAGCACTCCAGCGGCGCTCGGACCAAACGGGGCCGGATCACCCGCGCGGGCAACGCGCAGGCACGAACCATGCTGATTGAGGCGGGCTGGTCGTATCGACTGCCCGCTCGCGAGGAACGACGCTACCGTGAGCGGGTCATCGACTTGTCCGAGGACATCCAGGCGATCGGGTGGAAAGCGCAGGTTCGCCTGTGCCAGCGCTACCGTCGCCTGGCGGCCACGGGCAAGCCTCAGCCCAAGGTGACCACCGCGATCGCGCGTGAACTGGTCGGCTATGCCTGGGACATCGCCCGTCGGGTGTCGCCGGCGATAGCCGGCTGATCCACCCACGACATTAACGAGAGGAGGCGCCAGCGCGCCAACTGCATAGCCTTGGCCGGCGTGCCGCGGGCACCCGACTGTGATGGGCAATCCACGGTGTACGGTGGGGCAGGTTCGTCCGACGCCCGAACTTAGACGGAGGATAGGCCCAGCGACGGATACGGGTAGTGCGGTAATCAACCCGCGGATGAGAGCATGATCAATCGTCGTCGATCAGGCGCCCGCGGCACACCCGCCAAGGTCAATGCGACCGCTGGTCTCGAGGCCAGCGAAGGAGTAAACTCGGCCAGCGTCTCGGATGGCAGTCATGAGAGCGTATATCTGTGCCCGTTTTATGTGACGCCCCCGTGTTGCGCAAACTGGTCAAGGCTTCGGCCTTGCGTTGAAGCTCTTCAGCCCGAGCCAATGCGAGGGTCTTCACCTCCGAACTTGCCCGTCCAATATCTGCCCAAAGGCCCAACAGCGTGCGGATCTCCTCGATCGGGAAACCGAGATCGCGGGCATTTGCGATGAACCGCAGGCGATGGAGATCGCGCGCGCCATAGTCGCGATAGCCCGCACCCCGGCGTGGCGGCGCCGGGATGAGGCCGATCTTCTCATAATGGCGGATCATCCGCTCCGAGACCCCGCTTTGCTTCGACGCCTCCCCGATGTTCACAGCGCTTTCCGGTTGAGGCGCAGCGCGTTGGTGACCACGCTGACCGAGGAGAGCGCCATGGCGGCGGCCGCGATGATCGGCGAGAGCAGGATGCCGAACAGCGGATAGAGCGCGCCCGCCGCCACCGGCACCCCGGCGACATTGTAGATGAAGGCGAAGACCAGGTTCTGGCGGATGTTGGACATGGTCGCCTGGCTCAGCCGCCGTGCCCGCACAATGCCCATGAGATCGCCCTTGAGCAGCGTCACGCCCGCGCTCTCGATCGCGACGTCGGTGCCCGATCCCATTGCGATGCCGACATCGGCGGCAGCCAGTGCGGGGGCGTCGTTGACCCCGTCGCCGGCCATCGCCACCACGCGTCCCTCGCTCTTCAACCGCGCGACGACGGCACTCTTCTGGTCGGGCAGTACCTCGGCTTCGACATCGTCAATGCCGAGCCGCCTTGCCACCGCCTCTGCTGTGGTGCGGTTGTCGCCGGTCAACATCACCACGCGAATGCCTTCGGCCTTGAGTGCGGCCAGGGCCTCCGGCGTCGTCTGCTTCACGGGATCGGCGATTGCAAAGGCGCCGCCGACGGTGCCGTCGACGCCGATGAAGATCGCGGTGGCGCCATCCCGGCGCAGGGCGTCGGCCTGCTCCGCCAGCGCGTCGGTTGCTATGCCCTCTTCCGAGAGGAACCGCGCATTACCGAGCACGATCCGGCGGCCGTCGACGGTGCCGAGCGCGCCGCGTCCGGTGGGGGAATCGAAGTCGGTGACGTCGCTCGTGGGGATGCCGCGATCCTTGGCGGCCTCGACGATCGCCAGCGCGAGCGGATGCTCGGAGGCCCGCTCGACCGAGGCGGCAAGCCGCAGCAGTTCGGCTTCGTCGAAGCCGGGCGCCGGCACGATCTGGGTGACGGCAGGCCGGCCTTCGGTCAGCGTGCCGGTCTTGTCGACGACGAGCGTGTCGACTTTTTCCATATGCTCGAGCGCTTCGGCATTCTTGATGAGGACGCCGAGCCCGGCGCCGCGGCCAACCCCGACCATGATCGACATCGGCGTGGCGAGACCCAGTGCGCAGGGACAGGCGATGATCAGCACGGCGACCGCCGCAACCAGCCCGTAGGCGAAGCGCGGCTCGGGGCCCCAGATGCCCCAGGCGATGAACGCGACCACCGCGACCGCGATGACCACGGGCACGAACCAGCCCGACACCTGATCGGCCATGCGCTGGATCGGCGCGCGCGAGCGCTGCGCCTCGGCGACCATCTGGACGATGCGCGCCAGCATGGTGTCCCGGCCAACCTTGTCGGCGACGATAACGAGCGCGCCGGTCTGGTTGAGCGTGCCGCCGATCACCGTGTCGGCCTTGGCCTTGGTGACGGGCATGGACTCACCGGTGACCATCGACTCGTCGAGCGAGGAACGGCCGTCCTCGACCACGCCATCGACCGGCACCTTCTCGCCGGGACGCACACGCAGGCGGTCGCCGACCGCAACGAGATCGAGGCTGATTTCCTCTTCACTGCCATCGGAACCGATCCGGCGCGCGGTCTTTGGAGCAAGGTTAAGCAGCGCCTTGATCGCGCCCGAGGTCCGCTCGCGCGCGCGCAGTTCGAGCATCTGGCCGAGCAGCACGAGGACAGTGATCACCGCGGCCGCCTCGAAATAGACGGCAACCATGCCGTCCTCTCCGCGGAAGGCGGGCGGGAACAGCTGGGGCGCGAGCGTCGCGACGACGCTGTAGATCCAGGCGACCCCGGTCCCCATCGCGATCAGGGTGAACATGTTGAGGTTGCGGGTCTTGAGCGAGGCCCAGCCACGCTCGAAGAAGGGCCAGCCCGCCCAGAGCACGACGGGTGTCGCCAGCACGAACTGGATCCATACCGAGATCGACATCGGCACGAGGCGATGGATCGCGGGAAAGAGATGCGCGCCCATCTCGAGGATCAGCACCGGGAGGGCCAGCATCAGGCCGACCCGGAAGCGCCGTGTGAAATCGACCAGCTCATGGCTGGGGCCGCTGTCGGCAGTCACGGTCGCGGGCTCGAGCGCCATGCCGCAGATCGGACAGGATCCGGGATGGTCCTGCCGGATCTCTGGATGCATCGGGCAGGTCCAGATCGTGCCTTCGGGCGCCGCGACCGGCGGCGCTGGCGGGCCGAGATAGCGCTCGGGATCGGCGATGAATTTGGTCCGGCAGCCCGCGCTACAGAAATGATAGCGTTCACCGCCATGCTCGGCTTGATGCGCCGTGGTCGCCGGGTCGACGGTCATGCCGCAGACCGGGTCCTTGACGCCGGTCGCCGCTTTCGCGGCGCTGTGGCCGCCGCAGCAACCGCCGCCATGCGCCGCTCCATGTGTCTCGTTCATCGCCTTGCTCCTTTCGACGCCTGACGATCTAGGGTCTGACACCGTGTCAGGGTCAATACGTAATCGCCTAAGCGGACAAATCGGCGGGCCCGTTCGCCTGGCCGCCATCAGCCAAGGTCATTGGCAACCGTAAGGCCGTGGTCCTGCGCCGGTCGATGCGCCGTAAACAAGTCGATCGCGCCGGTGATGGTCAAAAGCCGAAACGTCTCGGCCACATGCCTGAAGCCGGCCGCCGCGATCAGGCCGGGGAGCACGCCGTCGGCATTGGGCCGGGTATCATCGATGCCATCGAGCCGCTGCACGGTCAGGCGGAAGGCAAGCCGCATGAAACCCTGCTGGCGGCCATAATCGGCGATCACCAGGCGCCCACCCGGGCGCAGCATGGCGAACATGGCGCGCAGGGTTGCCGCCTTCTCCCTGACCGGCATCTGATGCAGCACGAGACTCGACACGACAGCGTCGGCGGTACCCGGGGCCACGTCCCTGGCAAATCCCTGACACCAGTCGATATCGGCCCGCCGCACAGCGGCCTTGTGCCGCGCGATGTCGAGCGCCTCGGCATCGGGATCGAGACCGATCACCTGCGTCCTGGGCTCGGCTTGCTTGAGCATCAGCGCGAAGCTGCCGGTGCCACAGCCGACGTCGACGACCGTCTCACCGGCTTTGGGCGCCAGGGCGGCGAGCATGGCGGCACGCCACCGCTTCTCCCGCGTCCACAGGCGGATCGCGCGATCATAGTCTTTCGTCGATCCGGTCCCGAGGGGCGGGGTGTAGGATTGCATTGGCTTCTCCCAACGCGAGGCGTCCGAAACGATAAGCTACATCGACATGGGCGGCGATAGTGTCCCCAGCCAGGCGACGAGCCCGAGAATGACGATCGCAAGACCGCCTTCGACGACGAGGCTCGCGCGCAGCAGCGCCTGCGCCCGTGGCGCGTCCTCTTCCTCGATCGCCTGCGCAAGTGCCGGGGTCAGGCGATAACGGTTGAGCGCGGCCAGGCCCAGCATGCCGGCGAACAGCAGCAGCTTGGCGATGAGCAGCAGGCCGTAGGTCGACTGCCCGAGCGAGGCGATGTTGCCCGGACCGACGAGGAACCAGCCGTTCACCGTCCCGGTCAGGATCAGCAGGGCGACGATGATCGTGCCGACGAGGGAGAAGCCCCGCAACGCTTCCTCGGCGAGCGTGACCCGGTCCATGTCTTGAGCGGCGAGATCGTCGGTTGCGAGCCTGGGAAGTACCAGCGCGAGGAATGCGGCAAGCGCGCCGACCCAGGCGCCGGCGGCGAGCAGATGGATGAGATCGGCCCCCAGTTGCAGCCAGCCCGCCTCGCCTTCGCCAGCCGCGCCATGCCCACTCCAGGCGAGGGTCGCGAGTGCGACCGCGCCTGCCAGAGTGGAGGCGATGAAGGCAGGACGGGATTGCCGGCGATAGAAGGGGATGGAGAGCAGAAGAACGAGGAGCGCGACGAGGCGCGCCTTCAGCGCCGTTCCCATGGACGTGCCGTTGAACAGCTCTGCGACCATGGAAAGATCAGGCTGGGTGAGCGGCAGCCCGGTCATGGCCGCTGCCTGCAACGCGAACCCCAGCGCCGACAGCAGGAGGGCGAGACAGGCGAGACCGGCCACCATTGCTACCATCGGCAGATGCCGCTGTACCATCCGGCCGCCGCCGGGCGCATAGAGCGCGAACAGCGGCAGGCCGAACAACAGGCCGAGATCGACGTAGAGCGCCCAGCGGACGGCGACGAGTGCCACGTCGTTCATGGCGTCACTTGACGGTAAAGGCGAGATTGCCCTGGATGCGGTGCGTGTCGGTCGAGACGACGTGCCAGGCGACCTGATAGCTGCCCGCCATGAGCGGCTTGGCGAGCGTCAGCACGAGCGTCTTGTCGCCTTCGACGGACGTCTTGAAGCCGGTTACCGCCATGCGGTGGTTGGGCATGCCGGGCATGCCGGTCATCACGATCTCGGCGCCCGACAGCTTCGGCATCAGACCTTCACTGAAGGTGAGCGTTATACGCGACGGCGCCGGGACGCTGGCGTTGGCGGCGGGCGTCGAGGACACGAGCTTGGGATGGGCGTAGGCCGGAGCCGAAACACTCAGGCCGACGGCGGCGATGGCTGCGAGCGGCGAAAAGAAGCGCATTTGGACATTCTCCTGTCAGTGACATGAGAGAATACGCAGCCGCGACCTGCACCCCTCGCAATTTTCTTTTTGTTCCCGGACAAGGGTTGCCGGACCATCCTGCGTATTGAGAAGTGAAGACGGAGAAACATCATGGACCACCTCGACGACATGCTCAGCCGGTTGCGGGAAGCGCCGCTCGATCCCCGGCTTGCCGGGCTGGACAGCCGCGTCATGGCCGAGATCGCCCGGCTCCAGGCCATGCGCCGCCTGAGCGCCACGACATTCGGTATCGCCGCGGCAGCAGCCTTGTTCCTGGGAATTGCCGGCTCGGCCGTGCCTGTGCGGTCGACCGAAGCCGGGCCGATATCGCCCTTTGACGCGCGGCCCGCGCTCGCTCCTTCGACGCTGCTGAGTTCACAATGATGCGCGACCGCCGGCTCCTGCTCCTCGTCCTGCTGACCTTTGCCGCGGCGATCGCCGGTGTGGTCATCGGCCGCGTCTATGTGGTTCCGGTGCGCCCGGTCGAAAATGAGTTGCACGACCTGCTCCATCGCGATCTGAAGCTGGACACCGCGCAACATAGCCGTCTCGAGACGATCGAGAAGAACTATGCGATCCGGCGTCAGGCACTGGAGGCCGAACTGCGCGCCGATAACGCGCGGCTCGCCGAGGCGATCGAGGCGGAGCATGGCTATGGTCCTCGGGTTGCAGGGGCGGTGGATCGCTCGCACCAGGCGATGGGCGCGCTGCAGAAGGAAACACTCGAGCATATCTTCGCGATGCGGGCCGTGCTGCGCCCGGATCAGACGGACAAGTTCGACGACGCCGTGGTGAAAGCGCTGACGGCCGAGAAAAAATGACGCTCCACCTCCCCGACTGCTCGGACGGGGAGCTTGCGGCTCTGGCGCTTGCAGGCCGGCAAGCGGCCTATGGCGAGCTGGTCCGCCGGCATCAGGGCTGGGTACACCGTCTCGTGCGCAGCCATGTCGGTAGCCCCGACGAGGCGCTCGACGTCACTCAGGCGAGCTTCGTGGCCGCCTTTTCCGCGCTCAGCCGCTATGATGGGACGCGGCCCTTCCCGGTCTGGATGTCGCGGATCGTCATCAACAAATGCCACGACTGGCGCCGTCGCCGTGCGGTCCGCAATTTCTTTTCCTTCGCCCTTCCTCTGGGCGAAGCCGAACATATCGTCGACGACGCCCCCTCGGCCGACCGCGCCCTGGATGCCGAACAGCAACTCGCCGAGGCGATGACGGCGATCGCCGCCCTGCCCGCCTCGCTCAAGGACACGCTCATCCTGCGGACGATCGACGAGAAATCGGAAGCCGAAACCGCCGAGATCCTCGGCATCTCCCAGAAGGCCGTCGAGACCCGCCTCTACCGCGCCCGGGCGCGCCTCGCGGAAAGTTTGAAGAAAGTTTGAGGGGCAGGCGGGTGGGCTGCGTATTTCCAATAGGTCCGCCCTCTTTCCGCAAGCTGAGACAAACCGAATGATTTCTGCCCTCGACCGCCGCCAGTTCCTTCGCGGCGCGGCCCTCGCCGGTGGTGGCGCCGCATTATCAGCCTGGCTGCCTGCCTGGGCGCAGACCATCTCGCCGGGGATGCGACCGACGCTACCGACCGTGTCGGGCGAAGACATCACGCTGACCATCGCCCGGCAGTCGATGACCATCGACGGGCGCAAGTTCCGCGCAATCGGTCTCAACGGCACGGTCCCCGCCCCGCTGATCCGGCTGCGCGAAGGCCAGCGCGTGCGGCTCAACGTCGTCAATCAACTCGAGGAGGACAGCTCGATCCACTGGCACGGGCTGATCCTGCCGGCCAATATGGACGGCGTGCCGGGCGTGTCTTTTCCGGGCATCAAGCCGGGATCGAACTACCTCTACCAGTTCCCCGTCGTGCAAAGCGGCACCTACTGGTATCACAGCCATTCAGGCCTGCAGGAACAGGAAGGCCATTACGGCCCGATCATCATCGATCCCGCCGGTGCCGATCCGGTCGCCTATGACCGCGAGCATGTCATCGTGCTCGCCGATCACAGCGCGCTCTCGCCGCAGGCGATCTTCCGGCGCCTCAAGGTCAACCCCGGCCATTTCAATTTCCAGCGCCAGACCCTGGCCGGGCTCCTGTCGGGCAAGGATCAGCCGCTCAAGGACCGGCTCGACTGGGGCCAGATGCGGATGGACCCGGCCGACATCTCCGATGTGACCGGATCCACCTACACCTATCTCGTCAACGGCCATGGTCCGATGGACAACTGGACCGCGCTCTTCACCCCGGGCGAACGGGTGCGGCTGCGGGTCATCAATGCGTCGGCGATGACCACCTTCAACGTCCGCATCCCCGGCCTGCCGCTGACCATCGTCCAGGCCGACGGGCAGAATGTGGTGCCGGTCACCGTCGACGAGTTCCAGATTGGTGTTGCCGAGACCTACGACGTCGTTGTCAGCCCAGGCGATGACAAGGCCTACACCCTTGTCGGCGAGGCGATCGACCGCTCGGGCATGGCGCGTGCCACGCTCGCGCCGCGCGCCGGCATGGCCGGCGAGGTTCCCCCCTTACGCAAACGGCCGCTCGCCGACATGAAGGACATGGGCATGGACATGTCCTCGATGCCGGGCATGGAAGGCATGGACATGTCGGGCGGCGCTATGCGGGGCGTCGATCCGACGGCCGAGAAGAACGCGTCCGCGCGCCTCGCGACCGGCGCGGCGGCAGCGATGGCGACCATGGACAATAGCGCCATGGCAGGCATGGATCATTCGGGGATGGATCATTCCGCGATGAGCGGGATGGACCACGGCGCGATGGGCGCCGATGGCCAGATGGCGGGCATGGACCATGGCGGGCACGCGATGGGGTCGATGAAGATGCGCGACTTCTCGAACGCGCCGCAGGTGAAGCGCGACCCGAGCGTCCAGACCATCTCGCCGATGCCCGTCGACCGCACCGGCGAGCCCGGCCAGGGCCTCGCCGACGTCGGCCACAAGGTGCTTGTCTACAGGGACCTGATGGCGCTCGATCGCAATCCGGACGTGCGCGCGCCGAGCCGCAGCATCGACATTCAACTCACCGGCAACATGGAGCGGTTCATGTGGTCGTTCGACGGCGAAAAAATGTCGGACCATCACGAGCCGATCTCCTTCATCGAAGGCGAGCGGGTGCGCGTCAATCTCATCAACGACACGATGATGGGGCATCCGATCCATATTCACGGGCATTTTTTCGAGCTGGTGACGGGGCATGGCGATCATGCGCCACGCAAGCATACGGTAATCGTCCAGCCCGGCGGCAAGGTGACCTGGGACTTCACCGCCGACGCGGTCGGCGACTGGGCCTTCCACTGTCATCTCCTCTACCACATGCATGCCGGGATGATGCGGGTCGTGAGCGTCCGTCCGAAGGGAGACGCGTAATGACCCGCATCCTCACGCCGCTGGTGAGCGCGATCGCCCTTTTCGCTGCCGCGCCCGCCTTTGCCCAGGATCATTCAATGCACGGCATGCCCGGCATGGCGCCGCCGGGCGAGGTGCCGCCGGCGCAGGAGAAGAAGAAGGACAAGGCCGCCGCCAGGCCGCGCGCTCAGACACCAGCGCCAGACGCCACCTCGGCGATGGACCATTCGCAGCACCAGGCCAGTCCTGCGCCGCAGGGAGATGCGGCCGGTCAGCCGCAACCCGCGTCTCCCGCGATGCCGGACATGCCGGGCATGGACCACTCCCAGCATCAGGACGGCGCGATGCCGGACATGCCCGGGATGGACCATTCGCAGCATGGCCAGACCGCCATGCCCGGCATGCAAATGACCGGCACGGCGCTTCCGGCCGGCAATGCGCCCCCGCCGCCTCCCCCCAGCGACCACTTCGCCGATCGTGATTTTCCCGGCGCCGAGATGGCGCGCTCACGCGACATCATGATGAAGGACAGCGGCGGCAACAATTTCGGGCAGGTGCTGCTCAACCTGTTCGAGTATCAAGCGCATAGCGGTCGCGATGGCTATCGCTGGGATGGCGAAGGCTTTTACGGCGGCGATATCAACCGGCTCTGGCTCAAGAGCGAGGGCGAAGGCGAGTTCGGCCGCGGCATCGACAGCGCCGAGGTGCAGGTGCTCTACAGCCGGGCCATCGACCCCTATTTCAATCTTCAGGGCGGTATCCGCCAGGACTTCGGCCGCGGGCCCGACCGCACCTACGCGACGATCGGCGTCGAGGGCCTGGCTCCTGGCATGTTCGAGGTCGAAGGCGCGCTGTTCCTCTCGACCAAGGGCGACCTTCTGGGCCGGGTCGAGGGCTATTACGACCAGCGCATCACCCAGCGCCTGATCTTGCAGCCGCGCGCCGAGGTCAATTTCGCCGCGCAGGATATTCCGGAGAACGACATCGGTTCGGGGCTGGTCAACATAGAGCTCGGCGCGCGCCTGCGCTACGAATTCAGCCGCCAGTTCGCACCTTACATCGGCGTTTCCTATCTGCGCAAAGCCGGAGACACGGCGCGGCTGTCGAGGCTTGCGGGCGAGGACGTCCATGCCACCAGCTTCGTCGCCGGCATCCGCTTCTGGTTCTAGGATCGGGACAGCTGATGGCGGGGGCGAACAGGAGAGCGGGGCGTTACACTCATACCCAGGTCGGCCGGCGCCGAGCGAAGGAGATACGCCATGGACCATTCGTCCCACATGAACACCCGGAAGATGGGTGCCTATTGGAGCCTTGCCGTTCAGACCGTCATCAGCGGCGTCATCATGTATCTGGTGATGTTCGTCATGATCGACGGGCTCGACAGCTTCTACAACAACCTCAACATGCTCTACATGACGCTGATGATGGTCGCACCGATGGTGGTGCTGATGATCCTCGCCATGCGACACATGTTCGCGTCGAAAGCTGCCAACATCGCGCTGATCGCCGCGTCGCTGGTCGCCTTCTTCGGCAGCTTTGCACTCATCCGCACCCAGACCACGATCGGCGACACGGCCTTTCTGCGCTCGATGATCCCGCATCATTCCGGGGCGATCCTGATGTGCCAGGAAGCAAAGCTCAGCGATCCGGAAGTCATCCGGCTTTGCGAAGCGATCAAGCGCTCGCAGCGGCAGGAAATCGACGAGATGAAGGCCATACTCGCGCGGCGCTGAGTGGCACGGTCGGGCTACGCCCGGATACGTGCGCCCGGCCAGGCATGTGAGCCGGGACGATGGTCGACACGAGGCGCGGGCCGGACGAGATTGCCAGGGAGGTGGTGCGGCTTGCGCCGTTGTTCCTGCGACAGGCTGGCGGCCATGTCCTGACGCTGCTCGATCCTGCCGGGATCGTGCTGAGCTATAATGAAGAAGGCGAGCGTGCCGAATGCTGGCCCCTCGATCGCGTCCTGGGACAGCCCCATGACCTGTTCTACCCGCCCGACGAGATTGCGGCGGGTCGTCCACGCGCAGACCTGGCGGCCGCCCTTCACGAGGGCACGCTGGAGCGCGAAGCGTGGCGGGTCTGCGAGAACGGAGCGGAGTATCTCGCGCGCCTGACGATCAGCGCCCTGTTCGAAGGCGACACACATCGAGGCTTCGCCTGCATCAGCCGCGATGTCACCGACGAGGCGGCGGTCCGCGCATCGATCGAGACCCGCGAGCAGCATCTCCAATCGATTCTGGCGACGGTGCCGGATGCGATGATCATCATCGACGAGACCGGCGCCATCACGTCGTTCAGCGCAGCGGCACAACGCCTGTTCGGCTACAGCGAAGCCGAGCTCGTCGGCCGCAACGTCTCCTGCCTCATGCCCCAGCCCGATCGCGACCGGCATGACGAATATCTCGCGCATTATCTGCAGACCGGCGAGCGCCGGATCATTGGCCTCGGTCGCGTCGTGGTCGGCCAGCGCCGCGACGGCTCGACCTTCCCGATGCAGTTGTCGGTCGGCGAGGCCGGTGAAGAGGGCCAGCGGCTTTTCACAGGGTTCATCCAGGATCTCACCGCCAAGGAGCAGGATGAGCTCAGGCTCAAGGAACTGCAGGCGGAGCTGGTCCATGTCTCCCGGCTGAGCGCGATGGGCACGATGGCCTCGACCCTCGCCCACGAACTCAACCAGCCGCTTGCCGCAGTCGCGCTCTATCTCGAGACGATCCGCGACATGCTCGACGAGCGGGACGACGAACCCTTCGTGTCGCTACGGTCGGTGATGGATGATGCGGCACAGGAAACGCTGCGGGCCGGCCATATCGTCCGGCGCCTGCGCGATTTCGTCGCCCGCGGCGAGGTCGACAAGAGCCTCCACGAGCTGCCGCAGGTCATCGCCGAGGCGAGCCAGCTCGCGCTGGTCGGCGCACGCGAGCGCGGCATACGCAGCTTTTTCGCGGTCGATCCCGCCGCGACGCCGGTCCTCGTCGACAGGGTGCAGATCCAGCAGGTGCTGGTCAACCTGATGCGCAATGCCATCGAGGCGATGGCGGAGTGTCCGGTTCGCGACCTCAAGGTGGCGACCAGGTTGCGCCCTGACGGGCTGATCGAGGTGACCGTGGAGGATACCGGCCCCGGCATCGCCGACGAGGTCCGCGAGCAGCTCTTCACGGCGTTCAACTCGACAAAGGCCGACGGCATGGGCCTCGGCCTCTCGATCTGCCGGACCATCATCGAAGCGCATGGCGGCCGTATCTGGATGGAGCGCCCCGACCGCGGCGGCACGTGCTTTCACTTCACGCTGATCCACGCGCGGGCGAAGGAGGAACATGGGGGATAGACGCATCATTCATCTGGTCGACGACGAGGAGAGCATCCGCAAGGCGGCAAGCTTCGCGCTCAAAACCGCGGGCTATGATGTCATCGCCTACACCTCCGGAGTGGAATTTCTCAGGACAGCGAAGTCCGCTGAAGTAGGCTGCGTTATCTTGGATGTGCGGATGCCTGAAATGGACGGTCTCCAAGTCCAGACCACTATGGCTGCGCGTGGGATCAACATGCCGGTCATCGTCCTGACCGGCCACGGCGATGTGTCGGTAGCTGTGCAGGCTATGAAAGGCGGCGCGATTGACTTTCTCGAGAAGCCCTTCGAGAAAGCCGCCCTGCTCGGCGCCGTCAGCCGCGCGTTCGCGCGTCTCGACGATGTCGACCTTCGTACCCTGGAAACGTCCGAAGCAGGGGTGCGGGTCGCTGCACTGACGCCCCGGGAGCGGGAAGTGCTCGAAGGGCTGACTAACGGCCTGCCTAACAAGACAATCGCCTATGACCTGGGCTGTTCGTCGCGAACGGTCGAGGTCCATCGCGCGAGCCTGATGTCCAAGCTCGAGGTTCGCAATCTGTCCGAAGCCCTGCGGATCGCCTTTGCCGCTGGCATGGGCCGCAAGCCGAAATGACTGCGACCTCTACGTAGCGACGGGACGAGGCGCGATATGCGATCGATGGTGCAATCGTCACACGGGTGTCCGCTTCTCGCAATGCCATCGGTCCGTTCCACCCAGCATGATGGCAGATACACCATCCTCGTCTCCGACGACGATCCCGGCGTGCGGCGTGTCCTCCAGCTGCTGCTAAGATCGCGCGGCTATGCCGTGTGGGGATATACGACCGGCCACGCGCTGTTGGCCGACCCCCGCGCGAAGGAAGCAGACTGCGTCATCCTCGACTATCGCATGCCCGACATCGACGGATTCGCGATGCTGAGTCACCTTCGCGAGATCGGATGGTCGGGACGCGCCATCATGATCTCAGGCTTTCACGACACGCTGCTGGCCTCGCGGGCCGCCGAGGCAGGCTTCGATCACGTTCTCGCAAAGCCTTTGATCGGCAGGGCTTTGCTCGATGCGTTGGACCGGCACCGCGCCGAGACGCTTCGAAAGCATTGAATTGTGGCAACCTGCCCCCGGCGGCCTCAACCTCGCGCGATGTGGCAAGCGGTCAGCGACGTCAAAGCCAGTGGTTGCGTTTGAACCGGATGTAGAGTCCGATGCAGACTGCGGCGATGACGCCGAGGATGACGAAATATCCCCACTGCGTCTTCAGTTCGGGCATATTCTCGAAGTTCATGCCGTAGATTCCGGCAATCGCGGTAGGCACCGCGAGGATCGCGGCCCAGGCGGCAAGCTGACGCGTGATCGCACCCTGGCGCTGCTGTTCGAGCAGGTGACTCGCCTCGAACACCGAGATCAGGATGTCGCGGATGCCGGTGATGGCGCTCTCAACCCGGAGCATGTGATCGAGCAGATCACGGAAATAGGGTTTGGAGGCCTCATCAAGCCGCGGAAGCTGCAGGTTCACCAGCTTGCGACCGACCTCGAGCATGGGACCGAGCACGCGCTGGAAGCGGACCAGCACACGCCGCAGCGTGAAAATCCGGGTCACCTCCTCGCGGGTGAGGAAGGCCGCAAGCATCCGCTGCTCCATCTTGAGCACGTCCTCCTCGATCGCCTCGACGATCGGGAAATAGCCATCGACGATGAAGTCGAGAATGGCGTGGAGCACATAGTCCGGACCCTCGCGCAGCAGCTCCGGCGTGATTTCGAGATGCGCGCGAAGCTCGCTGTGCGAACGTGCCGAACCCTGCCGAACGGTGATGAGGAAATTCTCGCCCAGGAATATCGCGGTGGAGCCCATGTGTAAGACCGTTGCTCGAAGCCAATTCGGACGCTGCGGACAGCGGCCAGACGTTGGTGTGAAAATGCGTCTGGACAAGGATGCCGTGCCAGCAGAACACGACAAGCATCGCGAGCGAGAACAGCGTGTTCGCCGTCCATCGAATTGAGCGATGCTCGCGATGCGACGCGCTTGTGATGCGCAGGTGTCGCGACCCCGGTGACATGGATGACTCAATCCGCGCCACGGGTCATTGCCCCCGACGTCCCTACGACACCGGATATTAGATCACTAAATTGAGATGATATTTCATCGCTCTTGAGGGCAGCAGTACGCCCACGCAAGGTCGGCGTCGGGCAAGCGCCGTGCGCCGCTCCTGGTCTCGACATCGTTCGGCCAGGCGAAGTAGGATTTCGGATTATCGAGAGCTTGCTCAGCATCAGTGCCGCGCGAAAACATGCTGCCCGGTGCTGCCGAACGACACCACCGTATAGGGTTGGCGGGCAGCCCCCGCCACTTCCATGCCCTCCGAGCCGATCGGCATCCCCGCCACCGCAATGCCTCTGACGCCTACGGGACGGGTTGCCAGCAGGCGCTTGATATCGGCGACCGGGACATGCCCCTCGATCAGATAGCCATCAACCATCGCGCTGTGGCAGGATGCCAGCGTGCCCGGCATGCCGGCCCTCCGCTGAAGCGCCCCGCGCGACGCATCGTCGCGCATGACAACCTTGCGGCCCAGTTTCGCGCGAAGCGCCTGGGCCCACTTCTCACAGCATCCACAGCCCGGGTCCCGGTGGACGACGACATCATTCGCCGCAAGCGCTGCGCCGGGCAGGGCGAGGAACAGCAAGAGGGCGGATAGACGGGTCTTCATGAACGGCTCCCGGAAGCAGGCGATAGGGATCCTAATGATCTATACGCATCGATGCCCCCTACCCCTCATCACGCAGATGTTTTCACGATTGTGGGCGGCCAGCAGGCCGAGCGTCAGTCCCGCAAGCCGCCTCGGCATGGTCACCAGCCAATCGAGCCTCGCATGGAAGATCTGTGCCGCCAGCATGCCCAATCCGCAGAGACTGAGCATCCAGGCAATCTCCTCGCGGCTCAGCGAAATGGCGCTCCGCGTCACCAGGAGATTGACATGCATCGCCGTCAGCCCGCCGCCCGCGACGAAAGGTATGATATTCTATCCTCTTCTTTCAAAAGCTTTCGCAAATGAGCGCTCGCAAAAATATCTCTTCAGTCATGAGGGTTCGACGTCTGGCGTGCGTATTACAGCTATATCTCTATCTAAATTTCACGAGACTAAGCTGTTGGAAAAACAGGAAAAATACTGTTGACCTGTATATACAACTGATGTTGTCTGTGGCTGTTCTAAAACATCAGGGGGATTGCACATGACCATCAGGATGGCCCTGCTCGGCAGCGCCGCCATCGTCGCGGGCTACGCCGCGCCGGCTCTCGCTCAGGCCGATCCGACACCCCAGCCAAAGGCACAAGTCCCGGAGGATGCCAGCGACATCGTCGTTACCGGCTCACGAATCCGTCGGCAGGATCTGGCCGGGGTTGGACCGGCCACCGTGGTCACCGCCGAGCAGATCCAAAATACCGGCATCGTCAATATCGAAACCGCCTTGCAGCGTTTGCCGGCCAATGCCGGCTTCGCGGGCAACCAGACATCGGCCTACTGGACCAACAACGGTTATGGCACTGCTCAGGTCAATCTGCGCGGCCTCGGCATCAAGCGCACACTCGTGCTCCTCAACGGCCGACGCCTCGTCGCGGGCGGCACCGGCGCCAATTCCTCACCCGATCTCAACATGATCCCGGTCGTGGCGCTGGCACGCACCGATGTCCTCAAGGATGGCGCGTCCGCTATCTACGGGGCCGATGCCATGGCCGGCGTGGTCAACCTTGTCACGCGCACCGATTATGAAGGCCTGGGTCTCAGCGTCCGACAAGGCATTACCGAGCGCGGCGACGGCTCCGATCTCACCGCGGACCTACTTTGGGGCATTCGCAACGATCGTGGCGGGTTCATGGCAGCAGTCACCTACCAGAAGACCAGCGCCGTCAACATGGCCTCGCGTGCGCCCTGCTCGCTCGCTGAAACGACGCCGGGCTCGCTGAGCTGCGTCAACAGCGCCTCGACGATCGGCGGACGCGCGGTGCTGCCCAACGGCCAACAGATCAACTTCAACCAGGTACCCGGAGGGAACGGGAACTTCTACGAGCCTTACAGTCCCGCCAAGCACAACTTCAACTCGAACCCGTTTCTCAATGCGGTCAGCCCAGTCGAGCGCGTCAGCACGGCCTTCTTCGCGGACTATGCGCTGACCGACGGTATCCAGGCGTTCGGCGAGTTCCTCTATACGTTCCGCAAGTCGAATCAGATCGCGACACCCGGCACGCTGCGCAATCTCTCGATACCAGCCAGCAATCCGACCAATCCGACCGGCCAGAACCTGGTCCTGGCCCAGCGCCGCCTCGCCGAACCCGGCGCGCGCCACTTCTTCCAGGAGACCGATACCTGGCAAGGCACCTTCGGGCTGCGCGGCAAGCTGGCGAACGACTGGGCCTGGGAAGTCGCGGGCAGCTTCGGGCGTAACACGGCCGTCGACGGCTCGACCAACATCGCCAATCTCGAGCGCGTCGCGAACACGCTCGACAGGAGCAAATGCTCCAGCACGGCGGGCGCGGCCATCCCCTGCGGTGACTATCTTGGGTTCGGAGACCTGACACCTCAGGTTCTGGATTATATTCTGTTCACCTCGCGCGATCGCGGAGGCAACGAACTCGGCACGGTCACGGCTGACCTCAACGGCGATCTCTTCTCCCTTCCAGCCGGCGCGGTGTCCTTCGCCACCGGCGTGGTCTATCGGCGCGAAAAAGGCTGGCGCGATCCCGACCCGTTGACGGTGCTCGGCGTGGCGAACGTCAATCAGCAGGATCCTATTTCGGGCTCGAGCACCGCCAAGGAAGCCTATCTCGAGCTATCGGTGCCGGTGCTTGCCAACACAGCTTTCGCCAAGGCGCTCACGCTCGATGGCGCAGTCCGCTACTCAGACTATAATCTCTTCGGGAGCGACTGGAATTACAAGCTCAGTGCCGACTGGGTAGTCAATGACAGCATCCGTCTGCGCGGCACTTATGGGACGGGCTTTCGCATTCCCAACGTGCCGGAGCTTTTCGGCGGCGTCTCGGAAGGCAATCTGACCACGACCGATCCCTGCTCGCGCTACACCTCCAGCGGCAACGTGACCTTGATCGCCAATTGTCAGGCGTCCGGTGTGCCGGCCAACTATACGCAGCTCGGCACCACGATCCTCACCACAGTGGGCGGTAACCAGAGCCTTCGGCCCGAAAGCTCCACGACCTGGACCGTTGGTACGGTGATATCGCCGCGCGGCATCATCCCAGGGTTGTCGCTGACGGCAGACTGGTTCGACATCAAGATCAAGGACGCGATCCGGGCCATTCCCGGCTCGACCAAGCTCGCAGTCTGCTATGCGAGCCAGAACCTGTCGCACCCGTTCTGCAGCGACTTTACGCGCAGCGCGCTGACCGGCGAGGTCACTTACCTCTCCGCCCAGCCCATCAACACCGGCCGCGAGGAGATGAATGGTCTCGATCTGGGTCTGGTGTACAGTGGTGCGGTGGGCGAGGTGAAGATCTCCTTGGATCTCAACATGACCTATCTCAACAAATATGTCGTAAACCCCTTCCCCGGCGGCGCGCCGATCTATTTCGACGGGTTTATCGGGGGCGGCAATGGCGGCTATCCGAAATGGCGTGGTTATGGCGTGCTGACGGCGGAAAAGGACGGCATCAGCGCGACCTGGTCGACACAATGGATCGGCAAGGCGACCGACTTCAACGCATCGGCCGGCGACATCGGCTACCGCACGCCGAACGTCTTCTACCACAATCTTCAGCTTGCCTTCGCGATCGACGAGAAGACACGTTTCCAGATCGGGGCCGATAATCTGTTCGACGCAAGGCGCCCTATATCCAGAGCTTCACCGATGCCAACACCGACACGATGACCTATGATCTGCTCGGACGGCGCTTCTACGCCGGCTTCCGAACCGCGTTCTGAAGGGCAGCACATGGCAATTCGCTGGCCTTTGGTCATCCGCCGGACGCACAAGTGGCTGGCCCTGATCGTCGGCGTCCAGGTTCTGCTCTGGACGCTGACCGGCTTCTATATGGTGGCCGTCCATATCGACATCATCCATGGCGACGATCTGGTCCGCCCACCGGTCGTCGCCCCCATCGACCTTGCGAGCTTCGTCCCGCCGGCGCGGATTGTTCAATCGGCTCCCGACGCGTCCGAGATCCGCCTGCAACGGTTCATGGATCAGCCCGTCTGGCGCGCGCAAACCCCGGGTGGTCCAAGACTCTTCGATGCAGGTTCGGGACAGCCCATCCCCGATTTGAGCGAGGCACAAATCCGCGCCGCCGCTCGGCGCATCTACAGCGGCACCGGGGACATCGTCGCAGCCCGGCTGCTGACGACGGCGCCACTGGAAATGCAGGCGCGCAAGCCTCCCTATTGGCAGGTCGAATTCGATGCCTGGAACCGGCCAACCCTGTATCTCTCTCCGCAGACCGGTGAGCTGATCTCGCGCCGCCATGCGCTGTGGCGCGTGTTCGATTTCGCGTGGATGCTGCACATCATGGACTATGACGATCGCTCCGACGTCAACAATCCGCTGCTGCGCGTGGCGACCTGGAGTGCCCTTGCCATGGCGCTGGCCGGGGCTTGGCTGCTGCTTTGGTCGTTCCCGCGGCGCAGGAAGAAGAAGGCATGAAGAAAATCCGGTTCACCCCGCTCTTTTTTCGGCGCATCCACAAATGGGTCGGCCTGATCCTGGGCGTGCAGTTTCTCCTTTGGGCTCTGAGCGGCTCGATGATGGCCTTGCTCGATCAGGAGAAGGTCGGCGGACACAGTGCGCAGGCCAGCCATCAGCACGCCCTACCTGCCGGTGACTATATTGCGCCGGCAAAGCTCGCTCTTGATGGTCCCGTGCTCGGCATCGCCTTGCGGTCCCTTGCCACACGCCCCGTCTACGAGCTTCGATCCACCACGGGCACGCGGCTAATCGACGCGACGAGCGGCGCCCCGGTTCGGGTCGACGAGCAGGTCGCGCGCGACGTCGCGACGATGGTGAATGAAGCACCGATCCGCAAGGCAACGTTGCTCGCCGAACCGAATGTGGAAGCGCGCGAGCACGAAGGCACCATGTGGCGACTGGATTTCGCGGACGCAGAGAACAGCAGCGCCTACATCTCCGCCGACACCGGCCGATTCCTGGTCATGCGCGGCGACACATGGCGCACCTGGGATTTCTTCTGGATGCTCCACAATATGGACTATGTGAACCGCACCAGCTTCAATCACCCGCTGATCGTCTTCGTTGCGTTCGGTACTTTGTGGCTGTCGGGGACGGGCTTCTACCTGCTGTTTAAGAGCTTCAGTCGCGCCGACGTGCGATGGTTGCGGCGCAGGCGCAAATCGGCCGTCAAGTTGGGCGCGGGCTGATCGCTAGGTCCCAACAGAAAAAGCCGCCGATAGCTCGAACCGATTGCCCGGGTGCGTGAGCCAAGCGTGCGATACGAGACGTCCGCGACTCCAGGTTCTGCGCGTCATCATTAGCACTGGTTCTCCTTCAGCGAGGCCCAGCATTGTTCGCATGGCTGTATCCGGCATCGCCGCGCACACCCGGTGCTCTACTCGCTCGAGCGGGGCAACACGTGTCAGATATTCATTCGGCGTCGAGGCGCTGAAATCCCTCTCTCCGTAGCGTGGCGCAGCAGATGCCAGCACAAAGCGCTCCTCGACCTGAATTGGGAATTCGGTCTCGTGATGGACGATAAGCGAATGGAAGAGGCGCGTGCCCAAGCCGACTTCCAGCAGAGCTGCCCTTTCCGCATCAGCCCGTATCTCGATATTATAAATGACGCGCGCGCGATAGGCGTGGCCCCTGCCGCGCACCTCCTCCGCGATGTTGCGGATCTCGATCAGCTGCCCGATCGGCCGGGGCTCGGCGACAAAGCTGCCCCGCCCCGCCCGCCGTACCACGACACCGGCCGATTGCAGTTCCCGCAACGCCCGGTTTGCGGTCATGCGCGAGACTTTGAACGTCTCGACGAGCTCGGCCTCTGACGGCGTCTGGTCGCCGGGCTTCAGGCGACCTTCCCGGATGTCCTCGAAAATGCTGTCTTTGATCGCCACATAGCGAGGTTGCTTCTCCGCACCGGCAGCGTCGACCGCGGGTTCGCCCACAGAAGCAGCTTTCGTCCGGGGAGCGGATGCGCGGCTATGGGGGCGAGCGGGAGCATGCATCAAATGACTATACAGGTGGGGGCGAGCAAGTCCCAGTCATTCAAACAGGAAATCACCAGCGAGAGCCGAGGCGTGCGTGATCAATGCCGCGCGAAGACCTTCTGGCCCGAACTGCCGAACGACACCACCGCATAGGGTTGGCGGGCGGCGCCTGCCACTTCCATGCCCTCCGAGCCGATCGGCATCCCCGCCACCGCAATGCCTCTGACGCCTACGGGACGGGTTGCCAGCAGGCGCTTGATATCGGCGAGCGGGACATGGCCCTCGATCAGATAGCCATCAACCATCGCGCTGTGGCAGGATGCCAGCGTGCCCGGCATGCCGGCCCTCCGCTGAAGCGCCCCGCGCGACGCATCGTCGCGCATGACGACCGTGCGGCCCAGCTTCGCGCGAAGCGCCTGGGCCCACTTCTCACAGCATCCACAACCCGGGTCCCGGTGGACGACGACATCATTCGCCGCAAGCGCTGCGCCGGGCAGGGCGAGGAACAGCAAGGCGGCAGAAAGACGGGTCTTCATGAACGGCTCCCGGAAGCATGCGATAGGGTTCCTAATGATCTATACGCATTGATGCCCCCTACCCCTCATCACGCTGAAGATTTCACGATGGCGCGCGGCCTCCAGGCGAGCGGCAAGGACACAAGCAGCGCCAGCGACAGACCACCAATCCCCCACAAGACTAAGTGCTGCGCCCCGGGAGCGACGACGGCGATCGCCAGCGGCGCGAGCGCCTGCCCGATGCTGGCGGCGGAATGCTGGAGACCGAGCTTCAGACCCGAAGGGGCTGCCGCACCGCTGATCCAGAAGCTGGTGACCAATCGAAGGGTTGCCGAGCTCCAGCCGGCAGCAACGATGATCCCACTGAGTTCGGCCATGCTCGCGGCGACAGGGAACAGGAAGAGCGCCGCAGCCAGCAGGCCGAGCGTCAGCCCCGCAAGCCGCCTCGGCATGGTCACCAGCCAATCGAGCCTCGCATGGAAGATCTGTGCTGCCAGCATGCCCAATCCGCAGAGACTGAGCATCCAGGCGATCTCTTCGCGGCTCAGCGAAATGACGCTCCGCGTCACCAGGAGATTGACATGCATCGCCGCCAGCCCGCCGCCCGCGACGATCGTGACGAAAAGCAGGATCAGCGTCGCGCCGAGCGTCGGCGCGGGCAGGTCTCCGCCATCGATGCAAGGTGCACACCAGCGCGGCAGACGAACGGCGCAAAGCGCCGCCCCGACGGCACCGATGCCGAGAGCGAGGATCATGAGGGGAGCGCGGGGCAGGATCGCGGCCGAGACCTCCGCCACCAGCGGACCGGCGAGATCGCCCAGAAACACGAAGGCGGTCAGCCAGGTGAAGCGCCGCGCCTGGTCCGCGCGCCCGTTTGCGGCAAAGCTCGCGCAGAGCAATCCCAGCGGTATGATGGCGGCCGCCGCCATCCCCGCCACCAGGCGCAATGCATAAAGCTCAGGCAGCCCGACGAGGCCGATCGGCGCGGTCACCAGCGCGAGGATGACCAGCGCTGCGCGCAACATCGCCCGATAGTCGACCCGGTCCGCGATCCAGCCCCAGAGCGGCGCCGCCAGCAAGGCAGCCAGGGGGTGGACCGCGGTCAGGCTCGCGACATGAAAATCATGAGCGCTTGACGATAGCGCGCCACGAGCCGGGTCGACCAGTGTCGGAAGGAAGGCGAGAATGGCCGTCTGTCCCGCCGACGCCGCAGCCGCCGCGAGCAGCAAGACGAAAAAAGAGGCCGGCCAGCGACCGTTGGCTTGCGATCCAGCCTTGTAACGCGGCGCGTTCGCGGTCGATCCCTCAAGTCGCCATCCCCGGATCACCACCAGGCGCGCAAGCCGATCACCAGCCTGTGTTCGGAAGGCCCTTCCCCGCGCAGGCGACGGAAATCGGCCGTGCCGTCAAATGCGCGCTCCCAGACGAAGCCGATATAGGGCGCGAACTTGCGCGACACCTCGTAGCGCAACCGTCCGCTCAGCTCAACATTGCTGAAGCCGCTGCCGAGCTGCCGATCGCCCGACCGCTTCGAATAGATATTGGTCTCCACCTGCGGCGTAAGGATCAACCGATTGGTGAACAGGACCTCATAGGAGGCTTTGGCGCGCGCCGCGAGACGCCCATCGGTTCCTACATAGCCGGTGAACTGGACGTCGAACCAATAAGGCGCCAGTCCCTCGACGCCGGCGGCCAGCCACGTCGTCGCGCCCTTGCCGAGATCCTGCCTGACCCCGAGCAGCGTGCCCCAGAACGGGTTCTTGCTGTGCCACCACAGCGCCTCGACGCTGCTTTCCGGATCGAGACGTTGGTCGCGGGAGTTCTTGAGCCCCTGGCTGCGCAGCCAGAGCTTGTCATTGTCCTGACCCTTGGTGACGAGCACGGTCCAGCCCACGCCCTGCCCCTCGTTGCCGCTGGTGAACTCGAGCTCATCGACAAGTATCTTGGGGATCGAGAGCTTGTCGGCCATCTCATAGCCCGGCAGCGTCGAGTTGCGGTAGCCGTCGGCATAATCGTCCGAGTTGCGCGCGTCCGGCGGGGCCTTGCCACCCTGCATCGAGCCCATGTCCATCGTGGCGCCGTTACCGGACGCCTTCGTGTCGGTCATATCCATGCCCGGCATGCCCATGCCCGCATGGTCCTGAGAGCCTTGCGCGGAAGGGGCGTGCGGAGCGGGAGTGGCCGTTTGGGCAGGGGTGGTGGCGGGCGACGGGGGCGAGGCATCCTGCGCGAGAGCGGGAGCCGTGATCGCCGGCGCCAGGAAGAGGGCAGCGCCAAGAGCGATGCCGCGCGAGGGGAAAATCCGGATCATGCGACCACCACCTCCCGGAACATGCCGGCCGCCATGTGATAGAGCAGATGGCAGTGAAAGGCCCATCGACCCAAGGCGTCGGCGGTGACGCGGAAGCTCACCCGTTGGGCGGGCTGGACCACGACTGTATGCTTGCGGACCTGGAAGGCGCCGTCCGGGCCTTCGACATCGCTCCACATGCCGTGCAGATGCATCGGATGCGCCATCATCGTGTCGTTGACGAAGGTTACGCGCAGCCGCTCGTTCGGCCTGAAATGGAGCGGCCGGGAATCGTTGAGCTTGAGGCCGTCGAGCGACCAGATGAACCGTTCCATATTGCCCGTCAGATGCAGCTCGATATCGCGCTCGGGCTCGCGCGGGTCGGGATCGCCGCCCGGCGTGCGCAGGTCGGCCAGCGTCAGCACGCGCCAGTCGCGCCCGCGCAGGCCCGCGCCCGGATCGTCGAGATTGGTGCGCGGATAGTCGACGCGCATGTCGGTATTGGCGCCATATTCGGTGCGGGCGTGCTGTGCCCTGGCCGGCATCTCGATCATGCCGTGCCCGGCATGCGCGTCGCCTCCCATTGCGCCCATCGTCGCCATCGCGCCCATCATGTCGACCGGCTCGAGCCAGGTCCGGGCATCGAGCGGCGGCACGGCTGCCGCCATGCCCGGGGCTGGTGCGATCGTACCACGGGCATAGCCGCTCCGATCGATAGCCTGCGCGAAGATGGTGCGGGCGCCGCCCTCGGGCATGGTGAACTCGACGTCGTAGGTCTCGCCCGGGCCGATCCGAAATTCCTCGACCGTGACCGGTTCGACCGGCTGCCCGTCGGTCGATACGACCGTCAGCTCGACCCCCGGGATCCGCACGTCGAAGAACGTCGCCGTCCCCGCCCCGACGAAGCGCAGGCGCACGCGCTCGCCGGGCGCGGCGATACCGGTCCAGTTGCCGGCGGGCGGCGCGCCGTTCATCAGATAGGTATAGGTCGCGGCAGAGACATCGCTGTAGTCGGTCGGGTTCATCCGCGAGCTGTTCCACATCCGCCGGCGCTCGAGCGCCCTGCCAAGGCCCATGGCGCCGGCATCCTTGAGGAAATCGCCGGCGGTCGGCTGCGCAAAATTATAGTAGCTGCTCTGCTTCTTGAGATTGAGGAAGATCTGCAGCGGCGGCTCGTCCGACCAATCGCTGAGCACGATGCAATAGTCGCGATCGGGCGCCCGCGCCGTCGGCGCCTGTTTCGGCTCCACGATGATCGCTCCATAGAGTCCCGTCTGCTCGGCGAGCGTGTGAGCGTGATACCAGTAGGTTCCGCTCTGGCGGACCTCGAAGCGATAGGTGAAGGTCTCGCCCGGCGCGATGCCGGCAAAGCTGATGCCGGGCACGCCGTCCATCTCCGCCGGCACGATGATGCCGTGCCAATGGATGCTCGACATCTCCTTGAGGCCGTTGCGCACGCGCAGCGTGACCGTGTCGCCTTCGCGCAGACGCAGGACCGGCGCGGGCACGCTGCCGTTCACGGCGGTCGCAATACGGCGCTTGCCGGTGAAGTTGACCGGCAGCTCGGCGATCTCGAGGTCGAACTCGGTCCCGCTCAGCTCAGCGGGCGAGACTGGGGCGGATCGCGCGAGAAGCGCCGGGGCGAAACCGGCGACCGCGCCGCCGATCGCCAGCCCCTGGACGAAACGGCGCCGCGCGATCGGGCGGATATGTAAGGGAGACATGAACTGTACTTTCGCGAAGTCGGGTTCAGGCGAGGTCGAGGACGATCCGGCCCTCGATGTCGCCATGATGCATGCGGGAGAAGACGTCGTTGATGTTCTCGAGCCTGTCCGCATGGACCGTGGCCTTGACCTTGCCCTCGCCGGCAAAAGCGAGTGCCTCGAGCAGATCGAGCCGCGTGCCGACGATCGAGCCGCGCACGGTAATGCCGTTCAGCACGGTGTCGAAGATCGACAACGGGAAGTCGCCCGGCGGCAGGCCATTGAGCGCGACCGTGCCGCCGCGCCGGACCATGCCGAGCGCCTGCTGGAACGCCTTGGGCGAAACAGCGGTCACCAGCGCCCCGTGCGCGCCGCCAATGGCTTTCTTGAGCGCTGCCGAAGGGTCCTCGCTGCGCGCGTTGACCGTCAGTGTGGCGCCAAGGCGTGTAGCGAGGTCGAGCTTGCTATCGTCGATGTCGACCGCGGCCACATTGAGACCCATGGCTCGGGCATATTGCACCGCCATGTGGCCGAGCCCGCCAATCCCGGAGACGACCACCCACTCGCCGGGCCGGGCCTCGGTGGCCTTCAGTCCCTTGTAGACGGTGACGCCCGCGCAGAGGATCGGCGCAATGTCGAGGAAGTCGACATTGTCGGGAAGGTGACCAACATAGTTGGGATCGGCGAGGACATATTCGGCAAAGCTGCCATTGACCGAATAGCCGGTGTTCTGCTGTTCGTGGCAAAGCGTCTCCCAGCCACCCAGGCAATGCACGCAGTGCCCGCAGGCGGTGTAGAGCCAGGGCACACCGACCCGGTCGCCTTCCTTCACATGGGTGACGCCGGCACCAACGGCGGCGACATGCCCGACGCCCTCATGGCCGGGAATGAAGGGCGGGTTGGGCTTGACCGGCCAGTCCCCTTCTGCCGCGTGCAGGTCGGTATGGCACACGCCGGTTGCCGCAATCTTGACCAGGACCTGCCCGGGGCCGACCGTCGGGATCGGCGCGTCCTCGATGACCAGGGGCTTGCCAAATTCGCGGACGACCGCCGCCTTCATGGTTTTCGCCATGTCCGTTTCTCCTTTTAAGCGGGGGGTCAGAATAGGCCGAGCGCGTGCTCGTCATAGGAGACGAGCAGATTCTTGGTCTGCTGATAATGATCGAGCATCATCCGGTGGTTTTCACGCCCGAAGCCCGATGCCTTGTATCCGCCGAAGGCGGCATGGGCGGGGTACTGATGATAGCAGTTGGTCCAGACCCGCCCGGCCTCGATCGCGCGGCCGAGCCGGTAGGCGGTGTTGCCGCTCCGGGTCCAGACGCCCGCGCCAAGACCGTAGGCGGTGTCATTGGCAAGTGCGATCGCCTCCTCGACCGTCTTGAACGTGGTGACCGACAGGACGGGACCGAAGATCTCCTCCTGGAAGATGCGCATGTGGTTCTGACCCACGAACACGGTCGGCTGCACGAAATAGCCCTGGTCGAGCGCACCGCCCGGCAGCGCCCTGGCGCCACCGACCAGACACTGCGCGCCCTCGGCCTTGCCGATATCGATATAGCCCAGGATCTTGTGGAGCTGGTCCTCCGACGCCTGCGCGCCGACCTGGACCGACGGGTCGAGCGGATCGCCCTGGCGGATCGCGGCGACGCGCGCCACGGCGCGCTCGATGAAGCGGTCGAAGATCGACTCATGGATCAGGGCGCGCGACGGGCAGGTACAGACCTCGCCCTTGTTGAAGGCGAACAAAGTAAAGCCTTCGAGCGCCTTGTCGAAGAAGGCATCGTCCTCGTCGAGCACGTCCGCCATGAAGATGTTGGGCGACTTGCCGCCAAGCTCCATCGTCTGGGGGATCAGATGGTCCGCCGCGGCGTGCATGATCTGCTTGCCGGTGACGGTCTCGCCGGTGAACGAGACCTTGGCGATGCGCGGATTGGCGGCGATCGCCTGGCCAACGGTCCGTCCCGGGCCGGTGACGACATTGAGCACGCCGGGCGGCAGGATGTCGGCGGTGAGCTCGGCGAACATCAGCAAGGTGAGCGGCGTCTGGGATGCGGGTTTGATGACGGTGCAGTTGCCGGCCGCCAGCGCCGGCGCGATCTTCCACGCCGCCATCAGCAGCGGGAAGTTCCACGGGATGATCTGGCCGACGACGCCGAGCGGCTCGCGGAAATGATAGGCGATGGTGTCCGCATCGATCGTCGAGATGCCGCCTTCCTCCGCCCGGATGCAGCCGGCGAAGTAGCGGAAATGGTCGATCGCAAGCGGAACGTCGGCAGCACGCGTCTCGCGGATCGGCTTGCCATTGTCGATCGTCTCGGCAAGCGCCAGCAGCTCCAGATTATCCTCGAGCCGGTCGGCGACGCGATTGAGAATCCTGGCGCGCTCGGCGGGGGCGATTCTTGCCCATTGATCCTTGGCGGCGTGCGCCGCATCGAGCGCGCGCTCGACATCTTCCGGCGTCGACAGCGCGAACTCTGCGATCTGGGCACCATTGATCGGGCTCTTGTCGGCGAAATACTCGCCGCTCGCAGGAGCGTTCCATCGACCACCGATGAAATTATCATAGCGGTGTCGGAAGGAGGCCGCCGCATTGATGGTCCCGATCGCCTTCTCGAACATAACCTGACTCCATCTCTATCGATGGCCTGACGGAGTAATCTCTTTGCCCGGGCGGCCTATAAGTAAGTTCCGCAGAAGGTAGTTTGGTATCGGTGTCGCGGTCTTTGAGGGTCAGACACGCCAACGGAGCCGATGAGTATTCATCGACTCCCGAACCTATTCGCGCACGCATGATCGGAATTATGCCGAGACACGCTACTCGGCTGATTCTTCTTTTGGGGAGGGCGGCGCTTGGCATTCCAATTCTGGCGTTACGCCCGGACGCGCTTTAGGCTCACCCAATCGCCTTTCTGAAGCGTCCCGTCCCTCACGCGAAAATGAGCGTAATGGTCGTCGAAAATCTGGTCGACTTCGACATGACCGACAAGGCGGCGGTGTCGCGGCGTTGCGTGATAGACTTCGAGTATCTGCCCGATGTGCGCGCCATCGGCCTTGCCCAGGCAGGCCACTGTGCCGCCCGCATCCATACGGACGATCTTGCCGCGCATGAACAAGCTATGGCCGATACCCTGTGCGAGGAGCGGCGTGCTGCAAAGAACAGAAAGCCAATAGCAGCACCGACGCCAAGATGATTTCGCATCGCTGTTTCCTCTGTCACGTCAGACGCTCGGACCCGGTTTTGAAGGCCGGGAGCACGGGCGACGCTGGGCATCGTCAAAGAACTGGCCCGCCGCGGGGGCGGCGGCGGGCCCTCAGCCCCGGGGGGTGTTTTATCGGGGCTGGAAACTTCACATGTCGCTCATCGGCTTGTCGGCCATGGGCTTGGCGGTCTTCTTCTTCGCGGCCGGCTTGGCCTTCTTCATCGGCATCTTGCAGCAGCCACTCTTCGCCTTACCGGCCATGCCCGAGCCGTTCGATGCAGGCGACCCGCCGGACATGCCGGCCATCCCCGACATGCCCTGTTGATCCTGCTGGGCCGGTTGCCCCTGCTGCTTCTGCGCGCCGGCCTGATGATCCTTCATCATCTGATCGTGCATCTGCTGCCCGCCATGATCCATGCCCTGCTGGTGGGCATGGGCCGGCGCAGTCTGTGCGGGCGCGGGCGTCGACTGGGCGAGAGCGGTGCCGGCGGCGAAGGTTAGCGTCGCGAAGAGGCTGACGGTCGCCGCTAGAAGTGTCGTCTGTCGCATTGAGGGTCTCCGAGTGTTCGTCCTGTTGCCCGATCGACGTTCCGATCCCGGCAATTCCGAAGCTTCAATGCTGCTAGCGAGACGCAGTCTGTATACGTAACTTACGAATCCGCTTTGGATCGCGACTAGCATGCGCGGGATCGTGCGGGGTGGACCATGGTCCAAGGTCAAGCGAATTCATGATCCCGCTTGATGGCGGCCGACAGCGAAGTGCAAAAACCAATTGGCCCGCCGTGGGAGAACGGCGGGCCAAAGCTGCAGTTGAACCAGGCCACGGTCGTTGGCCACCCCGCCTCGTGATCGGAGCTGGCTTAAGTGCAGGGTCAGCAACCGCCCCGCGACCTACGCAACATGCGGGAGGCTCCGTCCTGGGTTCCCATCTCCCGCATAGCGATCCGATGGTCCTGCATCATCTCACCGTGCATCCGCACTTCGCGGTGTCGCATTCCTTGCATCTGGGCCGTCTCGGACCGAGCCGGCGCCGGCTTCGCCTTGAGCGTCTGCTCAAGGTCCGGCATGCCCGGCGGCATCCCATCGGCGAGAACTGGCCCGGCGCCGACGGCAAGGACGCCAAAGGCTGCGAGCGACGCGATAATCGCTGCTTTCTTGCGCAAATATGATTCCTTCAAGTCTGAGTTTCAGTTCGACCGGACACATGCCCGGTCGATTCTCGCTCCCCAGGGAGCTTGCCGTTGAGATGGTGTCGGCCTGGAGGCGGCAGTATACGTAATTTGCGAAGCTGGCGGTCAGCCTGCAATGTCCGCTTTAGTTCGGCTGCTAGCAAAAGCTGGGCGCGGATGACCGAAGACGGCGGCCATCAAAGCCTCCGCCTAGCCCGAGCACTGGAAAGCGACGCCGCCTGCTGCAGTGGCGAACAGCGAAACGTAAATCGCACGCCGCTTTTGCTTCGGCGCGATCGTGGCAAGGCCCACCGCCGAACCAGCCACTCGGACTGGCCCAGGCTAAATTGTCGGAATAGACGCTCGCTCGGATCGGTGCCGCAGTGATTGAACGCTCGCCTGGCTGATGATTGATCAACTGGCGAGGGCCGCGACCAGCTTAGAAGGGCAATTTTGTCTTCCCAGAGGGGGCGGGCACAAAAGCGATCGGTTCGGGTATTACGGATATTGCCCTCCCGCGCGCCCTTTAAGGGAAGAGCGGCGCTTCGCCTCGGTGGATCTCATCGGGATCGAGAAAAGCGCGCTTGCGTCAGTTTCACGATTGCTCAGGAGGGGCTTCGAAATGACTTTTCTGAATCGGCGAACTCTCTTGGCGGGCGGAGGCCTCCTGCTGGGGGCGGCATGCACGCGCAGATTTGCGACGCCGGACCAAGCAGGCACGCTGCCCATTCCTCGCCTGTTAGATGCACGCGACCATGGGCAGAGAATTGGACTGAGGGCGCAGGAAGGGGAAACCACTTTCTTCCCAGGGCGGCGGAGCGCCACCATGGGATACAACGGCAGCTATCTCGGCCCGACTCTGCGGGTACATCGCGGGGACGACGTGACGGTGACAGTCAGCAACAATCTGTCTGCTGATACCACGGTTCACTGGCACGGGCTGCTCGTACCGGGAGAGCTGGACGGCAGCCCCCACCAGACCATTAGTCCAGGCGAGACTTGGCGTCCGACGCTGCCGATCCGTCAGCCGGCGGCCACTCTCTTTTATCATTCGCATGCACATGGCCAAACGGCGCAGCAGGTCTATGCAGGCCTAGCGGGATTGCTCTTCGTCACCGACGAGGAAGAGCAAGGTCTCGGTTTGCCTTCGGATTATGGCGTCGACGATCTACCAATCTTGATCCAGGATCGGCAGTTCGTGGATGGCCGTCTGGTGTTACCGGCGGGCATGATGGTGGCGCTGGACGGGAGGCGGGGCAACGTTATTCTCGTAAACGGCGCGTACAACCCGCGAGCAGACGTTCCCAGAAGCTTAGTGCGGCTGCGGCTTGTAAATGGTTCGAATGCCCGGACTTACGATCTTTCGTTCAGCGACGGACGAGCCTTTTATTGGATCGGCACCGAGGGCGGCCTTTTGGAAAAGTCCGTTGAATTGCAGTCCCTCCCTCTGGCCTCCGGTCAGCGGGCTGAGATTTTGGTGGACTTCAGCGATGGCAGACCGGTCTCGTTGGTCTCGGCTCCAGACCAAAGCACCCTGAGGATGCATGGCATGAGCATGATGCATCGGCACGAGGCTAGCGAAAACAACGCAGGCAATGAAACTGTCCTCACATTCTCACCGCGCTTGGCATCGAGTAAGCGAGGTAGCACCACGCTTCCCCTCCTCCTGGCGTCCCGCGCGGTGCCAGATCCGGCTACGGTCGTCGCACGGCGACGTCTGGTGCTCAACATGAGGCTGGGAGGCATGATGGATAGCGACGAAGAGCCGCTAACGATCAACCACAGGCGATTCGATATGGATCGAATCGATGAGGAGGTCGAGCTTGGCGCCGTCGAGATATGGAAAGTCTCCGGGCAGAAAATGGCCCATCCCTTCCACATTCATGGAGTGCACTTCGACGTGCTAAGTCGCGATGGCGAGGAGCCAGATCTTCTTGATCAGGGGCCACGTGACACCATCGTCGTGGACGAACCGGTCGAATTATTAATCCGCTTCGACCAGCCTGCTTCAAAAGCGCCCTTCCTGTTCCATTGCCATATCCTGGAGCACGAGGACGAAGGCATGATGGGTCAGTTTTCCGTGACGTAGTGGGAACAACTCAAGAAGCGAAATCCGATCCTGCATCTGCCAATAAGGGGGCAATGCTCGACGTGTGACTTCGAACTCCACTCTCGTTTTTGTTCCCTTTTCGGGCTTGGGCCAGAACGTTTCGCACATCTCGATCGAAGGCATTCGATCATCCCGGACACTTGTGCATCACCCTATGCCAACAAGCGAGCTGGCGTCGATGCCCTGGCGCGGGCGCTCGGCCACATGCCCAATGACCTGCCCTTTGCTCGTGCGCACCGGCCTATCGATCGCCATGGGCAAGGCGCCTGAGGAGATCCGTAGCGCAGCGCACTACATTTCAACCAGCGACGACAAAGATGGCATCGCCGATGCCATCGACGCATTTCTGCTGCCGCTTGTGGGAGGATCATCATGAAGCGACTGGCCGCTTTCGACCTCGATGGAACGCTCGCGCTCAACAAGCAGCCGCTCGACGATGAAATGGCGGATCTGCTTACCCGCCTGCTCGACGTGACGATGGTAGCGATCATCTCCGGAGGCGACTGGCCGCAATTCGAGAAACAGGTGGTGTCGCGCATGCCCGCCCGTGCGCGGCTCGACAATTTTATCATCCAGCCGACCACGGGCACCAAGCTATATCGTCACGCCGACGGCCAATGGACGCGTATCTATGCCGATCTGTTCACCGGCGACGAAAGCCAGCGCATCCGCGAAGCACTGACCAAGGCGGTCGAGCAGGCGGGCTATGCAAACGAGAACATCTGGGGCGAGCAGATCGAGGATCGCGGCAGCCAGATCACATTCTCCGCGCTCGGTCAGCAGGCGCCGCTCGAGGCCAAGGACACGTGGGATCCCGATCACGCCAAGCGCAAGAAATTGCAGGCCCTGCTCCAGCCGTTGCTGCCAGGCTTTGCCATCAATATCGGCGGGGCGACATCGATCGACATCACCCGCGAAGGGATAGACAAGGCCTATGGCCTTAAGCGCCTTTCCGAGCAGACCGGCGTCGCACTCGACGAGATGATCTTCTTCGGTGACGCGATCTTCCCGGGCGGAAATGATTATCCGGCCAAGCATCTCGGGCTGGATACCGTGCGAGTCCGCGACGTTGCCGAAACCAAGTCGGTGGTTGGCGCGATCGCTGCCTGGCTGGTCTAGAAGCGCTACCGCCGATCCTTAACCAGTCCCGCTTTCGCACCCATACGACCCAGCTTCGCAGCGGTCCCACATTGTAGAGCCGACGGATCGCTTCAATGGTGCTGGAGCTGCTTGACCTCACTACGCCTGGGCGCGTTCGAGGAAACTCAGCTCGCCATGTCCGCCATCATCCGACAGCTGGCGGCGCAGTCCTTGCAGGTAGCCGAGCAACGCTTCATCCGCTCGTCCACGACGTGGCTCAGGCATTCCCGCGCACATCGTTCGCAGGCGTCAGCGCAGGCGCGACACAGGATGGTATGGAGCGGGGATTCGCGCAGCATCGAGTTGGCGGTCGCCTGGCACAGTTCCGCACAGTCGTTCAGCATGGCGATCAGCGACGCCGTGGCTGACGCGCCGCCTTGCTTCGTCAGCCAGGCGGCGGTTTCCAGGCACATGCGGTGAGACGCCACGCAATCGTCGATGCAGTCCGTCATCGACATCGCCATCCCTTCCATTCGATGCTGCTGCGCCGCCGCCGGCGCAGCCAGCGTTCCGGCGGCGGCAAGGCCGGCGCCCGCCATCAGCAATTCGCGTCTCTCGATCATGATGCGCCTTCCATCTGCTATCGCTTGAGCGCTGTGCCGCATCCGGCGGCCTCAGCCGTAGCCGGCGACCCATCCGACGCCGCACGCGCCTTCTCCCGCGCCATCCGCGTTTCCTCCCAGGGCCAGTGGCCGTTGATCTCGACCCCGAGCGAGATGCTCAGGAAGGTCCGCACCAGCACAAGCCCGGCCAGCACGATGAGATCGTCGAGCGTCGGGTTGATCACCAGCGACTTGACGATGTCGCCGGCGACCAGAAATTCCAGGCCGAGCAGGATGCTGCGGCCGAGCGCCGATCGGAACGCGCTATAGGCCTCGGTTCGGTCGCCCGCCCTCGCCCGCCGCGCAAACAGAAAGGTTGCGAGCCCCGCGCCGACCAGGATGGTCAGCGTGCCCGCCAGTTCCAGGCCGATCACCGCGAGCCGGAAGAAGGCGCTCAGCCAGTCGGCCTCAATGGTGATCATACCAGCCTCGCTTGCGGATATTGTTGAAGCTGTCGGTAGCGTGACAGGCATAGCATTGGTCGACGCGCGCCTTCGACCCGGCTGCGCGCTGCGAGACCATGCTGAAATGCTCCATGAAGTGACTGGGCGGCGCCTTGTGGCACTCGGCGCACTGCGTCGAATTGACCGATGGATGGCGGTAATTGGCGATCTTCCAGCTGTCGGTCTTGTGACAGCTCGCGCAGTCGGTGCCGAACAGGCCCTGGTGCGGATCGCGGAACGCATGGCAGCTCGCGCAATTGAGCGCGGTCTCGGGGGTCAGGCTTCGAGTGTTTGTCGACATGCCCGCCAAAGGCTGCCGCCACTTTGCCATGTCGAGCAAGGCGGCGTGATCCATGCGGATGATGCCGCGCTCTCCCTCATGTTCGACGTGGCAGGAGGTGCACTGCGTCGCTTTCGCGTGGAACTGCGTCGACTGCTTCGTCCCGAAATCCGTGCCCGCATGGCAGGTGAGACAGGTCCGGGTTTCGACGCCCTTGCCCGGCGTGTGGCAGGCCGTGCATTGGCCGGCGAAGGACTGGTGGGCGCTCGAGAGCGGGCCGGGCGCTACGAGCTGCGCCACCAGGCCGGCATCCCTCGGCGCGTCCGATCGCATCCGGATCGCGACCGCGGCGACCATCACCAGCAGGGCCGCGATGAAGACGGCGTAGGAAAGACGCTGCCAGCTCATAGCCAGCGCAGCCCGTAATAGATCGCCGCGCCGACGTGGAGCGCGAGCAGCGCGAAGATGAGACAGCCCAGCAGGATGTGCAGGAACCGCCATCGCGCGAACAGGGTGTTGGTCGCCTCTTCGGCGCGGATCGCGAATTCGGTATCGGCCAGCGCCGCGGCGATCCCCGCCTTGTCCTGGGGGTGCTGGCCCGCGGGCGCATCCCCGGCGACGAACAGATAGCGCCTCCAGCCCGACAGCGGCGCGGCTGCGGTATCGGCCTGCGTCGGCGCGGCCGGCTCCTCGAGGAAGGCGGCGCGAAGCGAAGCCAGTTCCGACCTGCGTCCGCGCAGCGCCCGACCAAGCTGGGCAAGCAGGTAGCGGCCGATGAAGCCGGTGATGACCGTCATCAGCAGAAGGATGGTCAGAAGCAGTCCGACCGGGCTTTCGAGCTTGTGCGCGGCGTGGACCAGACCCAGGATCGGCGCCAGCACGCCGGCATAGATGTGGATGGCGAGCAGGGTCGGCTTGCTGACGAGCCGGGAGAGCGCCTTGTCGACCCAGGCGATATGCTTGGCCGCGACATAGGGAAGCGTCAGCAGCATCAGCACGAGCGCTGCGATCCCGATGATCCCGCCGGCCAGGCTGCCCGGAAAGCGCGGTGACACATGCACGAGGTAGCCGAACGGGAACAGCAGCAGGAACGCGACCAGCAGGCCGACGGCGATGTCGCTGCGTTCGCGCATCAGGCTTCGACCACGAGCGGCGTGCCCGTGCCCTTCGCCTGGCACGCGAGCACATAGCCCTGCGCCTTGTCGGCGGGCGCGAGGCCGGACTCGACCTCCATCGTCACCTCGCCCTGCAGCAGCTTGACGACGCAGGCGCCGCATGTGCCCGCACGGCAGGCATAGGGGATCTCGACGCCCGCGCCCTCGGCCGCCTCGAGCACGGTCTCGTCCGCGGGCAAAGCCGCCGACACCCCCGACACGGAGAAGGTCACCGTGCTCGGTGCCACCTCGGCGCTCGGGGCCGGCTTAGCTGCTGGCGCGGGCGCGGGCTTGACCTCGAGATCCTCGTGGTCGGCCGGCAGCGAGGCCGGACCGAACGCCTCGGTGTGCAGCTGCGCTTCGGGGACGCCGAGTTCCGCCAGCACGCCGCGCATCGCGCCCATCATCGCCGGCGGGCCGCACATATGGATCCGCCGGCTCGCGATCTCCGGCACCGCGGCCAGGATCATCTCGCGGGTGATCGGCCCTTCGGGGCCCATCCAGACGGTGCCGGGCGCGCGCTGCATCGCGGCGACGACATGGAGGTTGGGAAAACGGCGTTCGAGCCGTTCGAGCTCGTCGCGGAACACGAATTCCTCGGTCGACCGTGCGCCGTAGAAGAAGAAGATATCACCCTTCCACGCGGTGTCGGTGAGATAGCGCAGCACCGACATCATCGGGGTGATGCCGACCCCGCCCGCGATCAGCACGATGCTCTGGGCATCCGTTCCCGTGAAGGTGAAGGCGCCGAACGGTCCGCTGACCTTCAGCAGATCGTCGGCGACGACCTTGTCGTGCAGGTATCGCGAGACCACGCCCTGCTCCTCGCGCTTGACCGTCAGTTCGACATAGGCCCGCTGGGTCGGCGAAGAGGCGATCGTGTAGGAACGGCGCGCGGTCTTGCCCGCTTCGGGCTCTACCTCGACCTGCAGGAACTGGCCCGGCAGGAAGTCGAACGGCAGCCGGTCGGCGGCCGGGTCCGCGAGCCGGAAGGTCAGCACGCTCGGCGTCTCTCGCACGATCTGGACCACGCGCAGCTGCCCCGCCCAGCTTTTGGGCTTGCGCAGCGAAGCTCCCGCGGGCGCGGCCGCATTGCTCGAGGCGAGCCCGGCGCTGCCGGCAACGGGGGCAGGTGCGGGCGCGAACTTCGCAGCGGGCGGGACAGCCTTCGGCTCCGGCTTTTCCGAGGTCTTGGCGGTGGCGACACCGCCGGCGATCGCCCCGATCCGCCGGAGGCGGAAGATCTGCAGCGCGATCAGCGTGGCGCTCACCAGCCCCAGGAAGAGCATGAGAAGGAGGTGTGAGGGCGAGATGCCGAACCAGTGGTCGGCATGGCCGGGCGCGGCCTGGTCGATGTCGAGCTGATCGCGCAGCCAGGCAAGCCCGACCTCCCGGGGCGGCTGCAAGCCGCCGATCGCGCCCTGCGCGGCGGTGCCGGACCGGAACAGGTCGGTTCCCTCGCGCAGGCGGCGCGCCGCATCGAGCCGGGCCGAGACCGTGGTTGCACGCGCGCCGTCGGCCGAGGCGGCGTTGATCATCGCTAGGCCCGTGCTTACCCGTTCGCCAGCCTGCGCAGCGACCCGCTGCCTTGCCGCTTCGTCGAGCGCGGGAAAGGCGAGCAGTTGCGAGATGAAGCCGGTCCGGCGCGATTCGTGGCCGTGCTCATTCTCCCCTTCCCCATTGATCATGCGATCCATCATGGGGTTCATCATCTTCGCCATGTCCGACGACCCCGACGATGCCGGTGCGGACATGCCCCCGCCGGCCGGCATGCCTGCGCCATGATGCGCGGCATGATCCTCGCCCTCCTGCGCGCCCGCGCCCGCGGACAGGCTGAGAGCGATTGCGCAGCCGAGGCTCAAGCGTCGAAGGCTGATCCGCCTGGACATCCTCATCCCCTTTTTCAGCGCGCTTACATATCCTTCATCGGCATCGCCGAATTGCCCGGCGCGGGATCGGGTGCCGGCGCGGTCTGGTTGCCGGCCCCGGCGCGCATCGCGTCATGGTCCATCGCCTGACGGTGATGCCGCTCCATCTCGGCCTGGTTGCTCATCGCGTCCATCGACGCCGCGTCTGCAGCGTTGCCGCTGTCGGTCAGGACCGGGGTGGCGGCGACGCTGTTCGCCGCGGGCGGCACCGTCTGGTCGGCCTGGCGGTCGCAGCCCGAAAGCGCGAGCGCCAGCAACAGGCTTCCGCCGACAAGCGGAAGGGCTTTTTTCGCATGGTCGATCATAGCTTGCTCCTTGGCTTGAAAACTGTGGTCCCGGGCGCCGGGGATGGCGCCCGGACCGGCTCATTGCGCGCTGCGCAGGATCTGAAGGCACCGGTCGTGCGAGAGGTTCATCGGGTTGCGCCCCTGCCCCTTCATCTCGCCATGATCATGCGGCGTCTGGAGACCCATATTGCCCTCCATCGCCCGGCAACTCTCGACCTGCGCCGAGGTCGGCCGCGTGGTTACACAGGCGCCTAGAAGCAGCGCCGGCGTGAGGACGGCGATCAAACGCATTTTCTTCATGACAAAAGCCCTTTCGCTAGTGATGATCGTTCGTCCTGCGCTGCCTGATGTTTCTTGTTATGCTGTTGGTCTTTCCGCCGCGCCGTCAGGAAGGCGAGGATCGGGCAATCGGAGACGGGCACTTCGCCCGGGCATTCGTCGGCGAGCATCCGCAGCATGTCGCGGATATCCGACAGGCGCTCGAGCCGGGCTTCGGCGTCCGCGATCTTGGCAAGCGTGATATCGAGCACGGCCTGGGCATGCGCGGTGTCCGACGCCCTGAGCGCCAGCAGCTGCCGGGCCTGTTCGAGTGTGAAACCAAGCTCCTGCGCCGAGCGGATGAAATTGACGCGCTCGAGGTCGGTCGCGTCGTAGAGCCTGTAGCCCGCTGCCGTGCGCGCGGGTTCGCGCAGCAAACCCATCCGCTCATAATAGCGGATCGTGTCGCGGCCCACGCCCGCAGCGGCGGCCAGTTCGCCGATCTTGAAATTGCCCATGTCATCCGCTCGATCATCATGCCGGTTGTGTCCAGGGTCAAGCGGTTCGCTTTGACCCCGAACGGTCCGTTGCCGCCGGCAGCCCGCTGCCCCGACGTCTCGCATCCGGGCAGCTTGTGCCGGCGGGCCACCGGCTCGTCAGTTCTTGCGAAGCTCGACGATGTCGTGCTTGGCAGGCGTACCGTCGGCGACGGACACGTGCGCGAAGTGATCATCGAAGATATGATCGATCGTCACATGGCCGATGAGCTGGCGGTGATAAGTCGGCGCCACGCCTTTGGACGGACCCGGATGGGTCACGACGCGATAGACCTCGAGCTTCTGGCCGACCTCGGCGCCATCGGCCTTTCCGATGCAGACGACCGTGCCGTTGCTGCCCGTGTCGACGATCGAACCGCGCATGAACCAGGTGTGGCCGATACCTTGCGCGAATAGCGGAGAGGCGCCGAGCATCGAGATTCCGGCCAGCGCCACCATGATGGACTTCTTCATCATCATCTTGACTCCTTGAGTGAGCGTTGAGAACTGCTGCTCGATTTCTCGAGGGGAAGATTTTGTTTCTTCGCCCACAGGACTATGGTCCCGGGTCCAAGCTCGGTATACGTAGTGTTCGCAGCCGAAGTTTTTCGGGCAAGGTGTCTGAAGGCCGGGCTTACTCGTACGTAACGATCCAGGGCACGACTTTCGTGTTTATGAAACGTAGTCTGGAACCAGGCCTTAACCCCTGAGGACAAGCGCTTTACGTCCAGCTGGCCGCGCAAAACGGCTACGTTGGCGATAGAAGAAGGTCGTCGAAGGTTCGTCCGACGAATTTACGCTTCGCTATCTCCCTCGTATCTCACGAGCAATTCCTTGCGGGCTGCCATTTCGGTCGCAACAGATGCCACCCGGGCAGGCGGAGCAGGCGGTGCCTGCAGCTCCGGAGAAAGCGCCTTTCCAGCCTACTCCAGTGCTCCCTGCCGCACCCCTAAGCCCCGCCATCATCAACGGGAGCGAAAGACTGTGGCGGCCTTTCCGGAATCCACCAGACCTGGCAAAGGCCCCACTCTGCTGACAATTTCATTTCGACCTCGACCGGAACTGATGGCATCTAGGCATGGCCCCAGCCAAGTCAGGCGGCGGCCAGGGGCTACGCGTAGCGCGACCGGTCCCGGGATCGATCCCGATCAACAACATCCGGAACGCCTTCGGCGTCCTCGTTGAAATCGCGAATTGCGGCGCGGCGCCATCCGCTGTTTTGCTCACTTCCGGAAGGAGCCACCCTCATTCCATCGTCGCGCGAAACTCTGTCATCCGGTCCGCTTCAAACGCGTTGGTGCCGGGATGAATGTGCTGATCAGCGTATTCCAAACAGAGATCGACAACAAAGGATTTCGATTCCGGACAACGAACTTCATCAGGTTCGCGAGGTTCGAGACCAAGGATACCAAATCAGTGCCCAAGGCGAACAAAGCTCCGACCATCATATTGTGGACGAGCCAGAATGGGGCCCCTACGAGAAAAAGGCCTTTCATCCGCGTAGTCGAGGTTTGGAGCCGTGCGAAGCTGCCCAACGAACTGCCCGTGAACGCCAGAGCTGAGGGGAGACCGTGCCAGGTCACAACCGACAGAAAAGCCATCAAAATCAGACTAGCGCCGTAAAGCCTCGTCACCACATAGCGATCACGCACTGACGCGGAAATGCGAGCTGCGAACATGAAATGAGGCACGCTATCGCCGCAGTGGGTGAGCCGAGCATCAAAAAATAGAGCGCGAAGGCGGCAGCACCCGCGCTCTGGATTTTCACCGCGGTTCGATAGTCGTCGAAAAACGGCCAGCTAATGACGCACAAAAGCGCGACGCAGCCGAACGCGGTGGCAATCATGATTGCCGCCACCCGGTTGTTTCGCTCAAGACCTGCGTTTCGCGCCCAGCTCTATCTTTCTTCATAGTGCAAGCGTGAACGAACAAGGTTAATTACGATTTAAGAACGCCCGTAGTAGCGCGGATTTACGGCTGCTTTTGGATCGCCGTTACCTCGCCGGCGTTGCCCGTCAACATAAGGTCAAAATCGACCTTATCGCCAACCTTCACTGCATCTGTGATCGCCGGGGCAGCCTTGAACGCCATTGTCATTGCCGGCCATTTGGCTTCGGGGATGGCGCCATGATCGAGTGTGATCGTGCCCGCAGACTTGTCGATCGCGGTGACCGTGCCGTGTCCCTTCACCTTGATTGCAGTGGCAGCCGACGGCTCCATCGCCATATTTGCCATGTTGCCGCTCATAGCGGCGGCGGGTTCTGCCTTGTTGGTCTCGACCGCAACGGGCGGTTCGGCTTTTTTCCCGCAAGCGACGGTCAGTGCCGCGAGGCCGAGGGCAAAGGTCAGTCGTCCGTAGTTCATGGTCTTCTCCTTTATAATGAAACGTGTTGGTCATTGGGCTTCATCTTCGGCCGCCGAAGCAGCAGATAGGCGGCAGGCAGGACGAACATCGACAACAGCGGCGCGGTCAGCATGCCGCCTATCATCGGCGCGGCGATCCGGCTCATGACTTCGGATCCGGCGCCCGATCCCAGCAGGATCGGCAAGAGGGCAGCGAGGATCACGGCGACCGTCATCGCCTTGGGCCGAACGCGGAGCAGTGCGCCTTCGCGCACTGCCGTCTCGACCTCGGCGACATCCGGATCGGTGCGCTCTTCCAAGGCGTTCTTCAGGTAGATCAGCATCACGACGCCGAATTCGGCGGAGACGCCAGCGAGCGCGATGAAACCTACCCCGGTGGCGACCGACTGGTTGAAGCCGAGCAGATAGAGGATCCAGATGCCGCCGGTGAGCGCGAACGGCAACGTCCCCATGATCAAAGCTGCTTCATCGAACCGCCCGAAGATCATGTAGAGCAGCACGAAGATGATCAGCAGCGTCGCCGGCACGACGAGCTTCAATTTGGCAACGGCACGCTGGAGATATTCGAACTGTCCCGAATAGGCGACGCTAACCCCTGGCGAGAGCGTCACCTGTCTTGCGATCGCATGCTGCAGGTCACTCACGACCGACGCAAGGTCGCGTCCGCGCACGTCGACATAGACCCAGGTCGATGGGCGGGCGTTTTCGGTCTTGAGCATCGGGGGCCCCTCAGCGATCGAGACGCGCGCAATGGTGCCGAGCGTGATCTGCTGTCCGGACGGGGTCAGGACCGGCAGCATCCGTATTCCGTCAAGACTGTCGCGTAGCTCCCGCGGATAGCGGACGCTGATCGGATACCGTGCCAGCCCCTCGACCGTCTCGCCGATCGTCTCGCCGCCGATCGCGCCAGAGACGATCCGCTGCACGTCCGTAATATTGAGCCCAAATCGGGCGGCAGCGGCCCGATCGACATCGACATCGACATAGCGCCCGCCCGTCAAGCGCTCTGCGAGCGCCGAACTGACCCCAGGCACGGTTTTCGCAACTGTCTCGACATCGTGCGCGATGCGGTCGAGCTCAGCGAGGTCAGCACCCGACACCTTGACCCCGATCGGGCTCTTGATGCCGGTCGCCAGCATGTCGATCCGGTTGCGAATGGGCGGCACCCACACATTGGCGAGGCCGGGCAGTTTTACCGTTCGATCAAGCTCCTCGACCAGCTTGTCCGGAGTCATGCCCGGTCGCCATTGGTCGCGAGGTTTGAACTGGATCGTCGTCTCGAACATCTCAAGCGGCGCAGGATCGGTGGCAGTCTCGGCGCGGCCGGCCTTGCCGAACACGCTCTCGACCTCGGGCACGGTCTTGATCAGGCGGTCGGTCTGCTGGAGCAGGTCCGACGCCTTCGCCGCCGAGAGACCCGGCAGCGCCGAGGGCATGTAGAGCAGATCACCCTCCTCCATCTTCGGCATGAACTCGCCGCCAAGCTGGGTGAGCGGCCAGGCGGTTGTTGCAAAAGCGAGCGCCGCGATCAGCAGTACGGTCCTTGGCCGCCGCATCGTCCAGTCGAGCGCGGGCCGGTAGATGTTCGTCAGCCAGCGATTGACCGGGTTGGACTGCTCGGGCGGAATCTTGCCCCGGATCAGCAAACCCATGAGCACCGGCACCAGGGTCACCGACAGGATCGCCGCCGACGCCATCGCATAGGTCTTGGTGAAAGCGAGCGGTGCGAACAGCCGTCCTTCCTGTCCTTCCAGCGTGAACACCGGAATGAACGACAGGGTGATGATCAGAAGGCTGAAGAACAGCGCTGGCCCAACTTCGGCTGCCGCTTCGGTGATGACGGTCCATCGGGTATCCCCCTCGAGATGTTCGTCCGGGTGATCCTCCTCCCATCGCTCGATTTTCTTATGGGCATTCTCGATCATGACGACCGCGGCATCGACCATCGCGCCGATGGCGATCGCGATGCCGCCCAACGACATGATGTTGGCATTGACCCCCTGGAAACGCATGACGACGAAGGCTGCCAGCACACCAAGCGGAAGCGTGAGAATTGCAACGAGCGCCGAACGGACATGCCAAAGGAAGAGCCCGCAGACGATCGCAACGACTATGAATTCCTCGACCAGCTTGTGGGTCAGATTCTCAACGGCGCGGTCGATGAGCTGCGAGCGATCATAGACCGTAACCACATCGACGCCGGGTGGCAGGCCCTTCTTGAGCTCTGCGAGCTTGTCCTTGACCGCCGCGATTGTCTCGCGCGCATTCTTGCCCGAGCGCAGGATCACAACGCCGCCCGCGACCTCGCCCTCACCGTTCAGTTCGGCAATCCCGCGCCGCATCTCGGGGCCGGCCTGGATCGTGGCAACGTCGCCCAGTCGCACCGGCACACCGCCGGCTGCGGTCCTTAAGGGAATGGCGCGGAAATCGTCGAGCGTCTTCAGATAGCCGGAGACACGGACCATATATTCGGCCTCGGCCATCTCCAGTACCGAGCCGCCGCTCTCCTGATTGGCCTTCTGAATGGCATCGACCGTCTGGGCGTGGGTCACGCCGTAGGCGGCGAGCTTCACCGGATCGAGCAGCACCTGATATTGCTTCACCATGCCGCCAATGCTGGCGACCTCTGCGACCCCCGTTACCGTTTTCAGCTCGTAGCGCAGGAACCAGTCCTGAAGCCCGCGAAGCTGCGAGAGATCGTGGCGGCCAGTGCGATCGACCAGCGCATATTCATAGACCCAGCCCACCCCGGTCGCATCCGGCCCCAGCGCGCTGCGGGCGCTGGCCGGCAGCCGGCCTTGTACCTGGTTGAGATATTCGAGCACGCGGCTGCGCGCCCAATAGAGATCGGTGCCGTCCTCGAAGATCACATAGACAAAGCTGTCGCCGAAGAAGGAATAGCCGCGGACGGTCTTTGCGCCGGGCACAGAGAGCATTGTGGTGGTGAGCGGATAAGTGACTTGGTTCTCGACGATCTGCGGCGCCTGCCCGGGATAGGAGGTGCGGATGATCACCTGCGTGTCCGAGAGATCGGGCAACGCATCGATCGCGGTCGATCGCACCGCCCAGACGCCCACGCCGATCAGCGTCAGCACCCCGATCATGACGAAGAAGCGGTTTCTGACTGACCAGCGGATGAGATGGGCGATCACTGGCCCATTACCTTCGCCATGCGTCGCACGGTTGGTCCACTCGGTGGTTGATCGAACCCGAACCGGACCCGGTCGCCCGTCTTTAAGCCGCGCGCGACTTTCGGGTCTGTGAGCTGAAACGTCATCGTCATCGCTGGCCAGCCAATGGCTGGCACGGCTTGATGGCTCAGCGTCACCGACTGGGCGGTGATCTTTTCGATCGTACCGACGGTCTCATAGACTGCGCCGGTCGGCATAGGTTTGGCAGGACTCTTTGGCATGTCAGCACCGATCGGCCGTGCTTCCACGCCCGAGAGGCTTGCTTCGGAATCGATCAGGAACTGACCCGAAGCGACGATCTTTTCGCCTTCGCTCAGGCCCGCCAGAATCTCCGTATCATCGCCAGCTTCCCTCCCAGTTTGCACCTCGGCAGGGCGGTAGCGCCCCTTGTCGAGCGCGAGCATGACCAACGTGCGCTTGCCAGTGCGGATCAGGGCTTCGGACGGCACCAGCAACGCCGGCTGCGCGCTCCCGCCAAACGAGACGGTCGCAAACATGCCGGGACGCAGTCGCCCGCCGCGATTGGGCAGCTCGATCCGAACGGTGAGTGTGCGGCTGTCGGCCTGTGTCTCGGGGAGGATCGCCGAAACGCGCCCGGAGATGGTTTCGCCGGGGAAGGCTGCAAGCGCGGCTCGCACCGCTTGTCCAGGCTTCAAGGGACCGGCGACCGCTTCCGGCACGGCGGCATTCAACCAGACCGTGCCGAGCCCGTTGACCTCGGCAAGCGTCTGGCCTGCCATCAAGGTCATGCCGCCCCGCACGTTCAACGTCTTGATCACGCCGCCCGTGGGCGTGGAGATGGTGATCACATTATGCGGTCGTCCGGTTTGCTCGACCGATGCGATCGTGCCGGAGGGCATGCCGAGCAGCATGAGCCGTTGACGCGCGGCCTGGATCAGAGCGGCGTTGCCGGTGCGGCGGACCGCCAGAAACTCGGTCTGTGCGCCGCCCCATTCCGGCACCAGAACATCGGCAAGCGGCGCGCCTGCACCGATCACATCACCAGGTGCGCGGCCATAGACACGGGAAACGAAGCCGCCTGCACGCGCCTGAACGATCGCAACGTCGCGCTGGTTGAAGTCGATCGTGCCGGTGGCGGTGAGACTGCTCGCCAATTCGCCGCGCCGCACAGCCACCGTTCGCATCCCGAGCGCCTGGGAGGCGGACGGGTCGATCGATATTCCCGGCTGTGCCGCGCTTGCCCCCACCTCATCCGCATAGCGCGGGATTGTTTGCATTCCCATCGACGACAGGCCTGGACCGTCATGATGCTCAGCGGGGATCATCGGGTCATACCAATAGAGGATCTTGCGTGCCGGCGGTTTGGCGGCCGTAGCGTCGGGTGATCCTCCTCTCCATTCAGAGATGGTGAAACCGACCCCGCCAGCGGCGACCGCGAGCAGCGCCGCGGCACCGAAAAGGCCGCCCCGAGGGATTGTGAAATGGCTCATTGCGATTCGCTCCGATACGTAAGGTTCAGTCGAACACCGTCAGCAGCGACAAGGGCTTCACGGTCGAGAGTGTTGAGGGTGACGTCGGCAAGGGCCGCATAGGCATCCGCGATATCGACAAGATTGGCGCGACCTGCCCCGTAGCTTGCCGTCTCCAACGTCACCCGCTGCTCGGCGAGTGGCAGCAATGTGTCCCGCGCGCGCAGCCACTGTTCATGATGCATGATATGGTCCGCAAGATCGGTTTCGAGATCAGCGGCCAGCGCCCGCAGGGCCGCGTCGCGTTCGGCCAGGATGCGTCCGGCATTCTCCTGGGCCGCCGCAATGCCCGCATTCTGTCGACTGCGGGTAAAGAAGGGCAGACTGACCGTCACACCGGCTGACACATAATCTCCAAAACGAGGGTCGCGGCGTTGATAGGCAAGGTTCACCCCGAAGTCGGAACGGCGGTTGGCATCGGCCATACGCACATCGGCCATTGCCTGACCGGACTGGGCGTCGATCATTGCCATGGTGGGAAGGCGATCCAGGCCAGCGCGCAGTTCGGCCCCATCGACAGGGAAGTCGGGAATAGATCCGGCAATTTCAGGCGCCGGGTCACCCGTCCATCGCGTCAGAGCAGCCCGTGCCCGCGCTATGTTTGAGACCAGTTCGCTGCGACGATCTTCTAATGAGGCGATAGCCTGTCGGCCGGCAAGAGTCTGCGCAGGCCGGGCATTGCCCGACGCGACGGCACTGGGCGTTGTCCGCACCACGCGCTCCAGACGGGCTAGAAGATCATCAAGCGCGGTCAGCCGGCGCTCGGCATAGGCAAGGTTGATCCAGGCAAGCGCAGTGCCGACCTCAACCGAACGCGCCTCAAATGCGGTGTCGGCATCTGCAGCCTTGATATCGCTGTCAGCGCGGGCGCGTTGCGCACGGCGCTTGGCGAGGTTGGGAATATCCTGGGACACGCCCACCCGCGCCATCGTGAAATTGTCCTGCCCGGGAGCAAACGCCAATGGCCCCGAGATCGGGAAACTGTCGAGCCCAACGGCCAAAGTCGGATCAGGTAGCGATCCGGCGCCGCCACGAGCGGAACGAGCGGCCTCGGCGGCGAGCGCCTTGGCCTTGATCGACGGCGCTTCCTGCCGCGCGCGCTGGAGCGCAGCGTCGAAAGTGAGGGGACCAGCGAATGCAACGCCGGGGATCGCCGCGAGCAGCGGCAGACAAACAAACAATCGCATGGAAAACTCCTGATCGGAGGATCAGGCCGGCGTCGCGCACTCTGGCAGGCATGTCAGTGGCGGCGGGATGGGGGCAATCCCGCCGCCACTGCTGGCCTGGCCGTCTATGCGACCTTACACGGCCAGAGGCTGTGCCTAGCCGGCCGAGGGAGCCGACGAAGGCGATGCCATGCTATGCATCTCCTTCATGCAGTCCGCCGCGCTCATCTTCATCATGTCGCAGTTGCAGTTCGCCATCTGCGGAGCATCGGGCACCCAGACGCGACGGGGGCTCATAGATGGCGCACGCGGGCCATAGTTTGGCGATTAACGCCATTCATAATGGCCAGACTGCGAGTTTGTGTTGGGTTCGCCGGCGAAAGCGGCAACGGGAGCGGCAAGCGCAATGCCCAGCAGGGCATAGAAAACACGGTTCTTCATGACTGTAATCCTTGGGCAAAATATCGTGGTAGCCGCGGGTCAGACAGGATTTTCAGATGCGCGATAGACGCAAGAATCCTGTCAGCCTGGCAGCCGGTGTCGATCAGCCAAGGAGAGTCGGTGGTTCCGGTTCGGGAGTGAGGTCACTGCCGTGCAGGACAGTGATGGTTGCCCAGAAGGGCAGAGCTGGACTGGCTTCGCGTGCTTCCAGCATAGGCGCGTCATTACGAACGGCCAGCGGAACGACGCAGCCCATGGCCGCGATGCATTCCAGGGTCATGCCCTTGCAAGGCTTCTGAGCAGGTTGTTGCTGCTGTGCCATTATCTTCATGCAGTCTTCCGACATCCCAGCCACGGCCTGCACAGACGTGGCCATTGGGGCGGACATCGCAGGCGGAGCGGACGCAAAGGCCGCCGCTTGGCCAATCAAGCCAACCATGGCTCCCAGAAGGAGAAGAAGTTGCAAAACGCGTTTCACAGCCGTTATTTATTACGCCTCGTAGCATCAAAGATCAACGAGATGGTCACCCGCCGTGTCGGGCAAATACCGTCTGACCCGCCGATCCGAAGGCGATGACAGAGTAGGGTTGTGGTTTTTGGCCGGGGACTTCCATCCCCGGAGAACCCAGCGGCATGCCCGCTACGGCCAATCCCTTTACGCCCTTCGGGCGCTTCGCGATCGCGCGCTTCATGTCGGCAATGGGAACGTGGCCCTCGAAAACCATGCCATCGACAATTGCAGTATGGCATGATGCCAGCGCAGCGGGCACGCCTTGAGCGCGTTGAAAGCGGCCGCGTTGCTGGTCGTCGACGATATTGACGCTTTGTCCAAATTGTCTGCGCACCTGGGCCGCCCACTGTTCGCAGCAACCGCAACCAGGGTCACGATGCATGATGATCGGGGCAGCTTCGGCGCTGGCGACGGAGAAGGCTGCTATGAACGCAGCGAGGGCAAATTTGAGTGTCATACGATCCCTTATTGGTTCCCCCGCCCCTGGGCGGGGAGGAAAGGTCTATTGGGCGCGCTTGTTGTGGGCTCTCAGCCAGCCTTGAAGCTCGCCCACTTCTCGCGTTTGCTCGGTGATTGACTTGTTCGCCATCATTCGGACCTGCGCGTCCTTGGTGTCGCGCAAAACGATGCGTGACATCGCAATCGCACCGCGATGATGCTCGATCATCTTGCGCACCCAGGTCTCCGTTGCATCGCTGCCCGTGGCGGACATCATCTTCTGATGCATCTCCATTTCTGCAGGCGGGTAAGGATTGGCTGGCGTGGGGTTCATGGTCTGGCGCATGTCCATCTTGCTATGGTCCATGCCCTGCATTTGGGCGATCGCCGGCGCGGCCACCAGTCCAGCGATGATGATGGGGACTATTTTCTTCACAATTCTCTCCTCAGCGCCCCGCATTGATAATACGCATGGGCGCGCCATTTCCCTCGTGAGGCGGCACAAAATTTACGGGAACGGGAGCGCGAAGCCTACTTGCGGGCTAGAATAGCCTTCATTTCATCGATTTCGCGGCGCTGAGATTCCTCGATGCCGCTGCACAGACGAACGATTTCCGGATCCTTCAAGGAGGCCTCGCGGCACATCAGGATCGCGCCCGAATGATGCGGGATCATCGATCGGAGGAATGCTGTATCGCCGATCGTTGTTTGCGTGCGGATGAGGGCAAATGATCCGGCGAATATCGCAACTGACCCTAATATAAGGGCCGCGTTTGCCTTTTTCGACGGGAACATATGGCCCATCGCGAGGACCATCAGCACCACCATGGGCGCCACCATCATTAGCGTCATGTAGAGCATATTCAGGTTGTTGTAGAAGCTCCCCAAGCTGTCGATCATGACGAACATCACCAGATACATGATGACGCCGCCAACCAAGGTCTGCAGGGCGAGGCTCGCATAGGCATTTTTCATCATTGGTCGTCTCCTTTGGCCCCCGCCCCGATCCTGCTTGACTATTCAACCCGTGCGGCGTCGCTTTCGCGGCCACCGAAGATACAAAAGTGCCGAACCCGCGATCGCCAATGCGAGACCACCTGCGGCAAACGCCATCAACCACGGCGTGTTGAAATTTTCGTGGTTTTTCCAATCCATGATGTGGAGCGCCCAGAAGAAATCGTACAGGCGCCACGTTCCATTTCTCACAGCGACGATCCGACCACTATTCTGGGCAACATAGACGCGGGTCGCTTCGCGGTCAGGGAAGTCCACCCGCCAGGCCGGCAGGACGCCCTTGAATTCTGGGGTCGACGCCACAACCAGGCGCACGCTCGGCGGCTCCGACGTACCACGGTAGGCCTGTATCGCCACCGCGCGAGCCATCGCAGCGTTCACGGGACCAAGTCGACGACCTGTTTCTGCATCGTGGAGTGAGATCGTCCCATCGATAGACTCGACCTCCGCAATCTCGCGGCCGAGCAGCGCGCGATATCGGACTTCACGCACGGGTCTGGTCGCCGCGCGCAACACTAGGTCCAACGGCGCGCGCGATCTCGACTGTTCCAATATCGCCGGCGACGATCGCTCGACGAGATGTTCACCGCGGACTCGCTCGATCGGCAACAGGCTCATGACAAGACCGCTCGCAAACCAAAGCAGCAGCTGGACGCCGATAACCAGGGCTAACCAGCGATGAACGCGGCTAGCCCCGATGTGGAAGCGGAGTTTGGCGCTTCTCAGAACCAGGTCCGAACACCGATTACAAAGCTGGCCGCCTTCACGTCCCCTCCGTCTGAGCGTGCATAGTCCGCCGTCCGCCCGAACTTTCGGTCGTAAGAAACGCCGATGTAGGGGGCAAATTCGCGGCGCAGTTCGTAACGCAAACGCAGTCCCAATTCGGCGTTCGTGATGCCCGCTCCAATCCGCGTCTCCGGGACATTTTGTGCTGAAAGGTTCACTTCCAGGCGCGGCTGGAGAATGAGGCGTTGCGTGATACGCTGATCATAATAGCCCTCGATCCGCCCCAACACCTCGCCTTTGTTCGACAGAAACAGGGCAGCCTCGGTCTCAAACCAGTAAGGCGCCACCCCCTCAATACCGATCGTCGCATAAGTACGGGATGGGTTGGGTTTGAAATCGTAACGGACACCCGCCTGGAGGTTCCAATAAGGGTCGAGTGCACGACTGTAGAGCGCCTGAACTTCTGCGGTCTCCATGTAGGTGCCGCTTCTGCCAGCAAGAACGCCCTCACCCTCTGTCTTGACCACCAGCCGATCGAGATCCTTGCCGAACCACGCCTCCCCGTCCCACCGATAGCCGTCGCGGCTGTTACGGACCTGATATTCCGCCAGATTGAACAGGATCATCGAGCTGGATGAGCCGCCATGTTCCTTATGCAGCATGGTACGCGAAGCCGCCATCTCGCCGTTTTTGTAGACGCGGTCGGCATAGTTGTCGGTAGGAGGTTGGGGTGCAGGGGCGTTGCCGGGCATGAGACTGGTGCCACCAGCGCCATGGGCTGCCATCGGCCCATCCATCGCCATGCCGGGCATCGACGACATATCGTGTTGCATCGGCTGACCGCCGGGTGCCGCCTGCATGTCCATGCCGGGCATGTCGTGTTTCATCGTACCGCCCGCCCCATCGGGCATGGTCATGCCAGGCATGCCGGACATGTCGTGGCCGGCATGCGGGTCAGCCGTTGGAGGCGTCTTGTCACCGGGCATCTCCATGCCGGACATAGCCCCCATGCCCGACATGTCGTGCGGCGCCGACTTGGGTTTTGCTGCCGGTGCCCGGCGCTTCGGGGTGGCAGGCTTGCCCTTAGCCGTGGGCGCAGCGGCGCGCCTGGGCTGGCTTGCTGGCTTGGCCACCGGCTTTTTCTTCGCCGCTGGCTGAGCAGCAGGCATGTTCATGCCCGGCATATTCTGCATCGACTGCGCGCTGACTGGGGTCGCCAAGGCGAGCGGGGCCGCGCCGATCAGAAGGAGAAGCGACTTCATGCGGCATCTCCCCGGGGACGGACGGAGACGACGCGCATCATCCCGGCATGCATGTGATAGAGCATATGGCAGTGAAACGCCCAGTCGCCGACTGCGTCTGCGGTGACGTCGAAACTTACCTTGCCTCCTGGTGCGACATTGACGGTGTGTTTGCGCGGCGAATACTCGCCATGCCCGGTCACCAGCTCGAAGAAATGCCCATGAAGATGGATCGGGTGCGACATCATCGTGTCATTGACGAGCGTGACGCGGACCCTTTCGTTTTCGATAAAGGGAATGGGCTCGCGCTTGTCACTGAGCTTCACCCCATCGAACGACCACATATAGCGTTCCATATTCCCGGTCAGGTGGATTTCCATCGCGCGGTCTGGCGCGCGAACATCGGGGTTGCGCTCCACCGCCATGAGATCGCGATAGACAAGAACCCGGTGGCCAACGTCTTCGAGACCCTGTCCCGGTTCTCCCGTGCGATCCATCGGCATGGGCGAGATCGTCTGGACACCCGGTCCCATCTTAACCTGCGGCGCTTTGCTGGCGTCGCGCATGTTCATGCCGCCCATTCCGCCCATCGCCATGCCGCCCATTGTATCACCGGACCCGCTGCCCATTCCGGGCATGTTGGCCATGGAACTATCCGCCGGTTTTTGCATGCTTGGCATCGACGCGCCGGCCCCCATATCCATGCCTGCCATCCCGCCCGCGGCAGCTCCGCCGGCAGACATGTCATGCCCCATTGCTGCGTGGTCCATGCCGGACATGCCGCTCATATCCATGTCCCCCATGCCCATGTCCTTCATATCGGCAAGGGGCCGCTTGCGGAGCGGCGGAACTTCGGCCGTCATGCCTTCACGCGGAGCCAGTGTGGCGCGTGCCATGCCCGAACGATCAACGGATTCACCGACCAGCGTGTAGGCGCGATCATCGGTCGGAGTAACGATGACATCATAGGTCTCGGCAACCGCGATCTGAAACTCGTCGACCTCGACCGGCCTGACATTGAGCCCGTCGGCCTGAACAACCGTAAGTTTGAGACCGGGAATCCGGACATTGAACGTCGTCATCGCGGAGGCATTGACGAAACGCAGGCGAACGCGCTCACCTGGCTTGAAAAGCGCGGTCCAGTTGTCCCGTGGGCCATGCCCATTCACGAGATAGGTATAGGTCGAGCCCGTGACATCGGACACGTCGGTCGGATCCATCCGCATATTGCCCCAGTCAAGTCGGTCCTTGAGGGGTTGGTCTTCCTTGGCCAGCAAACCGGCCAGCGTTTGCCGCTGATAATTGAAATAGCCACCGCCGACCTGCTTGAGCTTCCGGAAAATTGCGTGCGGATGCATCTGGCTATGGTCGGAGAGCACGATGACATGCTCTCGATCCGACTGAATCGGATCCTCGCCTTCCGGGTCGATGACAATCGGTCCGTAATGACCTAACTGCTCCTGCAGCCCCGAATGGCTATGATACCAATAGGTGCCAGCCTGGACGATGGGGAACTCATAGACAAAGGTCGACTTGGGCTTGATGCCGGGGAAGCTGATGCCGGGCACGCCGTCGAACTGGAACGGCAAAAGCAGGCCGTGCCAGTGGATCGAGCTGTCTTCCTCGAGATCGTTGATCACCGACAGGCGGACGTTTTGGCCCTGACGCAGACGGATGAGGGGCGCAGGCACAGTGCCATTGATGCCGATGGCATGGCTTTGTCGGCCGTCGATCATCATCATCTGATGCGCGATCTTGAGCGTGATATCGTTCCCGCTGACCGTTGGCAGTGGCTTGGCAATCCCGGACGAAATGGGTTGAGCCCATGCCGGCAGCCATGCCGACAATGCGAGGCCACCGCCGGCCAGCGCAGCGCCGCGGAAAAGGTCGCGGCGGTTCAATCCGGGGGACATAATATCTCCTTGTTCAACGTGCAGCACTTTGGGTCTGAAAAGACGCTTAAGCGCGGTATCTCTTTATCCTTACGCGCGAGCAGCGCGCACCCCTCATTCCTCAGCGAGTATTTCTGCGAGGCGCGCGCGCGCGCGATACAGGCGCGTCTCCACAGCCTTGCTACTGACGGAAAGCGCTTTGGCGGCCTCTGATTGACTGAGCCCTTCGACGGTCCTGAGCATCAGGACTTCACGCAACGTGGCAGGCAATGCGCTGATCGCCGCCGACAGTCGCTCCACCTCTATTTTCGATTCAGCACTGGCATGTGCGGAGGGTGCGTCATCCGGCACTTGCTCAATCTCATCATCCGACGGCGCGGAGCCAAATGTGAAGAGCTGCCGCACCCTCTGGCGGCGGCGCCAATCGCGACATTTGTTAATCGCGATCCGGGATAGCCAGGCGCGCAACGGACGCGCACCATCATATTTCCGCAGATGGCTGAACGCGGATACAAAGCAGTCCTGCGTGAGATCAAGTGCTTCCTCGGCATTCCCGACCAGGCCGCGCACCAGTCGAAATATCGCTGTCTGGTGCCGACGCATAATCTCGGCGAAAGCCGACTGCCGACCGGCAAGCGTCAGTGCCGCTAGTTCACCGTCCGAACACGCCTGGAGATCCAGACTCACCGTGCATCGTCGGTGAGCGCATGAACCACCGCCTGATCGAAGGTCTTGGCCTGATCGGGGCGAAGGATTTGCCGCATGGCGAAGATGTGCCCGAGCGTTTCCTTTTGCAGTTCGCCCATTGCCTGATGCGACTGATCGACGGCCGCGGTCACACGCGGCCCTTCGCCATGTTCGACCTCGATCGCGGCTGCGAGACGCGCATTGTCCGATCGCAGTTCAAGCTCCAGCGCGCGCCGACGCACGGCGAAACCCTGCTCTAGCAGCTCGATCTTGGCCTTCTGACGATCATCCAGATCGAGCTTGCTGTGCAAGACATCGTGGAGCTCGACGCCGGCTGCCTTGGGCCGCGGGAAAAAGTAGCGGCCCAGGAACACGCCCGCAACCGCCGATGCAAAGGCGACGATGGCGACGAGGAGGAGCAATTTGGGCTTCATTGAGAACCTACCAGCAGCGTCGAAGGGGCAAGCGGATTTGATGGCCCGAAAGGCGATAGCGTGACCGACGCCTCGGCACGCGGCGTAAAGCCATTGCTGGCGATACCCAGCAGTACCGCTCCGAAAGCCGCGACCGCACCGAGGCGGAATTGAGACGCGGTCGAAACCTGCGGCAATGCCGCTATGCGTCGGAACACAGCATCCTCCAGACCAATCAGCCCCGGATGCGTCGGTTCGTTGCGTAAGCGGCTCAGCAGCCGGTCCAGGTCGGTATCCATCGAAAAGTCCAATCCTCAATCAATCCGGGGCAACGGCCCAGGACGTGTTCTTTACTTTCCCCTCTATCAGCCTGTCCGTCAAAGCATCGCACATAGCGGGCAGATCTGAGCAACAGCGACGGAGCAGCCGCAACGCTATGGCGCCGTCTTCGTCATGCCGGGCATATCCTTCATCATCGCGTCATGGTCTTCGGGCGCACTGGCTATTGCCGCCTGATATTGGGCGGGTGACATACGCGGAAGTTGCCTTACGAAAGCCACCATATCCCAGATCAGTTCGTCGCTATGGGTCTTACCCCAAGCTGGCATCGCGGTCAGCTTGACCCCATGCTTGATGATCCAGAATTGCTCCTTTGGCGATCTTTGCTCCTCGCGGGAAAGCTCCGGCGCCCTCGGATAGAGTCCCTGGCTGATTTCGGACTTTTCCAGTCCTGGCCCGAGATGGCAGCCGCTGCACATCTCGGTGTAGAGCCCCGCCCCGCTCTGCAGCCGCTTCACGTCCCCAAGGTTGGCCGGGACATTCACATCACGAGATCGCACGGCGATGGAACGATCTCGGAGCTGCTCGATCAGCCAATAGACCGGTTTGGTGTGCGGCGAATCCGCCCCGATGTCATAGGCACCCACATAGACGACGATCCCCGCTAGCGCGCCGCCGACCAGCGCTGTCGCAGCGATAAAACCTACACTTGGAAAGTGCCTGCGCAGCCAAGTCGTCCTAGCATTCTCCATAGCTTCCTCCCGAGCGGCAGCGTCCCTTGGATCCGGGTGGTTCTCACACCCATCCAATTGTCCATACGCACTGCAAGCTTCGATCCCTCATCTGTCGCGCAGATCTCATTCGCAAATCCCGCCGGGGTTCTGATTTGCAGAATTCTTGCGCGCCTGATGAGGGGTGGCGCCGCGTGGTGGGTAATTCGATGTGTCGGCAGTCTCGCCGCCCATGGAGAAATCGATGTTTCGTAAAACAATCTTTGCCGTCGCCATGGCGGCGTCTGTCCTCACCGCTACCGCTGCGCAGGCTCACCCTAAGCTCAATGCCGCCACCCCTGCCGCAAATGCCGTGGTCGCCGCCCCGACCAGAATTCAGCTCGTCTTTTCTGAAGCGCTCGTCGCACAATTTTCCGGGCTCGACCTGACGATGACCGAAATGCCAGGCATGAAGATGGCGCCGATGAAGATGAACGGCGTCAAGGCCACCGTGGGCGCCGATGGCAAGACGCTCGTCGCGACGCTTGCCAAGCCGTTGCCGGTTGGAACCTACAAGGTCGACTATCACGTCGTCTCTGCTGACACCCATCGCATCCAGGGCAGCTACACCTTCAAGGTCCAGTAAGACCGTGCCGGACATCATAGCGATCGCAGTGAGGCTGGGACTTTTCCTCGATCTCATGCTCCTCTTCGGGTTGCCGATGTTCGGCCTCTACACGTTGCGCGGGACTGAGCGGGCATCCGGCTCGGTCCTGCGTTTCCGGTCGGTGTTGGCGACAATCGCGCTGGCCGGTATCGTATTATCTATCCTGGGCATGATGGTCCTGGCGGCCTCGATGGGGGGCGTGCCACTCGATCAGGTAGACCGCGCCACGGTCAATCTTCTCATATCGGGCACTGCGATCGGGACGGTCTGGCAGGTACGGGTCGCGGCCCTCCTGCTCGTGCTCTATTTTTCCATCGTCGGTTGGCGGCGTCCCGCTTTCGCCCTGTGGTCGCTGTCAGCGACCGCCGCTGTCGCTCTGGCGACCTTGGCCTGGACGGGGCATGGCGCTGCCGACGAAGGCTTGCGGGGATGGGTCCATCTTGGGGCCGACATCACCCATCTTTGGGCGGCGGGGATTTGGGTAGGCGCATTATTCGCCCTTTGCCTTCTCATTTTCCGCCCTGCAGCTCGCATGGCGATCGATCATATCCACCTTTCTCACCGCGCGCTGGATGGCTTTGCAAAGGTCGGATCGGTAGTCGTAGGGCTGCTTATCCTGTCGGGATTCATCAACAGTTGGATCCTGATCGGACCATCCCGGCTCGGTTCCCTTTTTGCCAGTCTCTACGGCCTTCTGCTGGGGGCAAAGCTGATACTGTTCGGCGTCATGCTGACGCTGGCCGCCGCCAATCGCTTCTTCCTGACCCCCTCCCTCGCTGCAGCCATTGAAACGGGCAATACATCCTCGGCGATAGGAACACTTCGTCGCAGCCTCGCCATTGAAACCGGATGCGCTCTTGTCATTCTAGCCCTCGTTGCATGGTTAGGACTGCTGGCCCCACCTGCATCGGGGATGTAATCCGCCTTCATGGAAGCGCGCGCGAAATAGCTTTGATCGCTTTAAGGCCCGAGCCAAACCGGGAAATCGCGTCCTTGTTCCGTTCTAGCTCACCATAAGGGAGATAGGCGATCTCCAGGTCCGCGATCCGGCTGAACGCCGGCCTTGCGATTTGCGCGCGCACTTCGCTTTCGCGAGCATCTGGAGCGACAAGGAACAATCCGGCTGTGGCATGCAGGTCGCTGCCGCTCAGGGCAAGATCGAGCATCCGGACGATCCCCGAATAGATGGAAGTCGAATGTTCGACTTCGAAGGCTGCCGCGACCCGGTCACCACCCCGCTCCAGCCACAAAACATCAATGAGGCGGATAGCATCCGCTCCGGTCGACGTCGAAATTGAAGCCGGCAAGCTCTCGAGGCACCCCTCCCCCAAACGCACACCGTCATGCAGTCGCCCCCGATCATTGGATGCGATCCAGACGTCATACCCCAGGGCCAGACCGATATCGCGCAGCCATGCCTGGATTTCCGAATGGGTTCGATCACTCTCGCCCTGCTTCTGCAGCGCTTTGTTGAGCGTTTGTGCTTCCGCCCGAGCTTGTTCGAGGCGTGCGGTCCAGGATCCCAGGGTCTGGTCTTCCTCGTCGCGGGGCGGCGCCGGATAACGGCCAGAGCCGATATCGAACAGGAGGCCGCCAATAGCGCCCAGATCGTTTGACAGAAGATCGCGAAACCGCTCGTTCAGGTCGAGCACACCCGAGCGCATGGCGAGAAAATGGTGCCAGCTTCCGAGCTTCACCTTGCCGCCGGTCAGCTTGTTATAGCCGTTGACGATCGCGGTGTTGAACGGCGGCACGAGGGTCGGATGCAGGAAATAGAGGAGATTGGCGACCGCAGGCCCCAGCCCCTTGATGTTCAGGCGATCAATCGTGTGGATACCTGCGATAATCTCTTCCGCGGTGTCGCAACAGGCGCAGTGATCGAGCAATCGGCCAAAGGCGCGCTGGTTCGCCGGGTTTTCATAGATGTCGGGGATCCGCAATTTGGGCTTCCAGAGAAACGCATGGTCCGCGCCTTTGAAGATCTGCCTCTGTTCTGCGACTGAATGAACGACCGTTTCCAGCGAAGATCCGCGATAGGCGACGCCGAACCTTCCGGCTTCGATTTCAGCGACCACCTGGGCGAGACCACGCCGTATCGAACGAAAATTCTTGATGCGCTCGTCCCATAGAAACCAGCTCTGATACGTCGCGTTCGGATCTTCCCTCCATCGTTGGATCAGTTGCCGCGCCAGCAATTCAAATTCCGCCAAACCCCGTTCCCCCATTCGCGTCGATCTTCTCCAACGCTAACACTCCGCCCCGTATACGAACAGTTTTTGCGCGGCCGCCCAGGACGAAAAGCGACCCGCGTCATCTGATATCGTCCGGAATATGCGTCAGCAGGTCACGGGTGTAGCCGATCAGGAGATCGCCAACGGTTGCCCCGTAAAGCGCGAGGAACAAAATGAACGCCAGGAGCTTGGGGACGAAGCTCACAGTCTGTTCGTTGATCGAAGTCGCAGCCTGGATCATGGAGATAATGAGCCCGACCACCAGCATGATTATCAGCGGGGGTCCAGCGACAACCATTATCACCCAAAGCGCCTGGCCCATCGAAACCGAAAAAGGGCTGTAGGTCTCCATCTCTCCCCCGACGATGATGGTTTCGTCGCCCCCTGACGTTGCGGCCTGTGGTTGTTGCGGGGCGAGCGACATGGAGCGCGATCGGTTTATTCCAATCCGTCTTCCCCACATCCGCTCGCCCCCGCGCCACGCTGCGACCCGTGGGCACCTCGGCTGTCCATCCTGCTAGGCGATGGGCTTCATCTGATTTTACGCAGCGACGGGGTTTACCCCTCACGACCCGACCTTTTTTTCGAAGAACGCGCACTCGTTTGAGGGAAGAAGCCTCATTCCGCGTAATACCAGTGAAGACCGAGCTCAGTGAAAGGCACGCATGTACGACTGCGTCATCATCGGCGGCGGCCCCGCAGGGCTGACAGCAGCCACCTATCTAGCCCGGTTTCTGCGTTCTACGCTGGTCATCGATGCTGGCGATGGCCGCGCGACCCGCATCCCGACGACACATAACCTCCTCGGTTTTCCAGACGGTATCTCTGGCGAAAATCTGCTTGTCCGTATGCATCGACATGCCGCCCAGTACGGTGCCGAATTGGTCCCTGGGCTCGTCGATCGCATCGACCGGGTCAGGACAGGTTTCGTCGTCGATACAGATGCCAAGACTTTCAGTGCCCGGTCAATATTGCTTGCCCAAGGCGTCACAAATCATCGACCCCGAATGAGGCAGGAAACGCATGATCGAGGCGTCGCCCAGGGATTGATACGTTATTGCCCGATCTGCGACGGCTATGAGGTCCGCGGCAAGCGAGTGGCCGTGCTGGGCTGCTCCGACCATGGCGCGGCCGAGGCTTTGTTCGTTCGCCACTATAGCGACACCGTGACCTTGCTCGCGCAAGACAGTTCGCAATTGTCGGTAGCCGAGACGGCAGATCTGGCTCGAGGCGGTATTGCCGTCGAACGCGCGCCGGTTCGAGATTTGTCGATCGATGGAGAATTCCTGCACGCCCATTTGGCCGATGGCCAATTGCTCCAATTCGACACCCTTTATGTTGCCCTCGGAACCGCCCCTCGCTCGGAATTGGCGCGAATGGCTGGCGCTGGCCTGAGCCGGGGAGGTGGCATCGTCGTCGATGCGCACCAGCAAACGACAGTCGGCGGCCTGTTCGCGGCCGGCGACATGGTTGAAGGACTGGATCAAATTGCCGTTGCGGCAGGTCAGGCGGCTAAGGCCGCGACGGCCATCCACAATCTGTTGTCCGGCTGACGCGGCAGCGCAGAGTCAGCCACGCGAAAATATATTTTCGTCGGGCTTGACCCTGACACGATGTCAGGCCCCAGATTGCTTTTCGTCGATAAGGAGACGAGCCTGTGACTGACCCTGTTCCTGCAAGCAATTCGGGTGCGCACAGCTGCTGCGCGGCCAAGCACGGCGGCGGCACGGACGCGAAGACGGCCAAGGATCCGGTTTGCGGGATGATGGTCGATCCGGCCGCAACGCCTCATCATGCCTCGCATCATGGCGAGCAATATCATTTCTGCAGCGCCGGATGCCGCACGAAGTTTGTCGCCGAGCCGGTGCGCTACTTGTCCGCGGGTGACAAAGAGGCGATGGTCGCTCAACCAGGCGCGATCTGGACCTGCCCCATGCACCCGGAGGTCCGTCAAGACCATCCCGGGCCATGCCCGATCTGTGGCATGGCGCTCGAGCCGGAACTTGTGACGGCAGACACCGGACCAAGCGGCGAACTCCTGGATATGTCGCGGCGTTTCTGGATCGCGGTGCTGCTCACCATCCCGGTCTTTGTCCTGGAAATGGGCAGCCACCTGTTCCCAGCACTGCACAATCTTGTACCGGCCCGCATGTCCGGATGGTTGCAGCTTGCACTGGCAACCCCGGTCGTACTCTGGGCGGGCTGGCCATTTTTCGAACGGGGATGGGTGTCCATCCGGACGCGCAACCTCAACATGTTCACGCTGATCGCGATGGGGACGGGCGTGGCCTGGGCCTATAGCGTGGTCGCGACCATCGCCCCGAGGGTGTTCCCCGCAGCGTTTCGAATGATGGACGGCACAGTCGCTATCTATTTCGAGGCCGCCGCCGTCATCACCGTGCTGGTGCTGCTGGGACAGGTGCTCGAACTGCGCGCCCGCGAGCGGACCTCAGGCGCCATCAAGGCGCTGCTCAACCTCGCCCCCAAGACCGCGCGCCGCATTGGCGCCGACGGGAATGACGAGGAGGTATCGCTCGACCAGGTAGCCGTCGGCGATCTCCTCCGTGTCAGGCCGGGCGAAAAAGTACCGGTCGATGGCAAGGTCGAAGACGGCCGATCCTCGCTCGACGAGTCGATGGTGACGGGTGAGTCGATGCCCGTCACGAAGGCGCTCGGCGACACTGTCATCGGCGGAACGATGAATCAGAGCGGTGCCCTCGTCATGCGCGCCGAGAAGGTGGGCCGCGACACGATGCTGGCGCGCATTGTCCAGATGGTCGCTGACGCGCAGCGTTCGCGAGCACCTATCCAACGCCTGGCCGACCAGGTCGCGGGATGGTTCGTGCCCGCCGTCCTGTTGATCGCGCTCATTGCCTTTGGTGTATGGGGTATCTGGGGGCCAGAACCCCGTCTGGCCCATGGCCTGATCGCCGCCGTCGCCGTGCTTATCATCGCGTGCCCCTGCGCCTTGGGGCTTGCGACGCCAATGTCGATCATGGTCGGCATCGGCCGGGGCGCGGGGCTCGGCGTGCTCATCAAGAATGCCGAAGCGCTGGAGCGGATGGAGAAGATCGACACGCTCGTCGTCGACAAGACAGGTACGCTGACCGAGGGGCGACCATCGGTCACCCGCATCATTCCGGCGACAGGCTATGAAGAGACCGAACTGCTGCGGCTCGCCGCCGGCGTGGAGCGGGCGTCCGAACATCCGCTGGCGCTCGCCGTGATCGCCGCCGCCAAGGACAGGGGAATCGTGCTTCCCGAGGTCGCGGACTTTGATTCACCGACCGGCAAGGGCGCGATCGGCACGGTGGATGGCAAGCGCATCACCCTGGGCAACGCCCGTTTCCTGTCAGAAAACGGGATCGACGTCAGCGCACTCGAGCCCCAGGCGGACGAACTGCGCCAGGATGGCGCGACCGCCATCTTCATCGGCATCGACAAGCAGGCGGCCGGCATTCTGGCCATCGCCGATGCAATCAAGGCGACGACGGCCGAGGCCATCGCGGCGCTTCGCAAGGAGGGCATACGGGTCGTGATGCTGACCGGCGACAATCGCACCACGGCCGAAGCGGTCGGGCGAAAGCTCGGGATCGACGACGTCGAAGCCGAAGTGCTACCGGATCGGAAAAGCGCGGTGGTCGCGCGATTGAAGAGTGAAGGGCGCATCGTCGCCATGGCTGGCGACGGGGTCAACGACGCGCCCGCGCTCGCCGCCGCCGATGTCGGCATCGCGATGGGTTCGGGCACCGATGTCGCGATCGAAAGCGCTGGCGTGACCCTGCTGAAGGGCGACCTTAACGGCATCGTGCGTGCGCGCCGGCTTAGCGAGGCGACGATGTCCAACATCCGCCAGAACCTGTTCTTCGCCTTCATCTACAACGCCGCCGGGATCCCGATCGCGGCAGGGCTGCTCTATCCGATCTTCGGCATCCTGCTTTCGCCGATCATCGCTGCAGCAGCGATGGCATTGTCCTCAGTCAGCGTGGTCACCAACGCGCTGCGCCTTAATCGGGCGGCGCTATGAACATAGGCGGTGCGTCGGGCGCGAGCGGGGTCTCACAGCGGATGATCCGCCACTACGAAAAGATCGGCCTGGTCCCATCGGCTGTGCGGCGGGATAGTGGCTATCGCGATTACAGCGACGCCGACGTCCATCGCCTGCGCTTCATAGCCAATGCCCACGATCTCGGCTTTCCGATCGAAGAAATCCAAAAGCTGCTTGATCTATGGTCCGATCGTGCACGCGCCAGTTCAGAGGTCAAGGCGCTGGCAGAGGCCCGAGCGGCCGACCTTGGCCGCAAGGCGGATGCGCTAAATGCGATGCGAGAAGCGCTGATGGGGTTGGCGAAGAGCTGTGACGGCAACAACCGACCGGAATGTCCGATCCTGACGCACCTGGCATCTTGAACATGTTCAACGACACGCCTGCACTCTCAGTTTTGCAATTCGCGTCCCGTCAGCTTCACGAGCCGGCGCGGACGGTCGGCGGCGATGAACATGGCGTTCGACGGCAAGCCTTCACTGCTCGATGGCATTGCCGTCGCGGCAAGGTCGCGTTCGACGTGACGGCCACCCGGATACTATAGACAGTCGCTGAGCTCTTCGGGAGGAGCCATGAAAGAGCCTCCCGAAGAGCTCCGACAAGTTTGGAACAGGCAATGTTCGCCAATCCATGATCGACGGCGAGGGGAAGTTAGCGCCTCGCCGTCACTTCACGCTATCAGCAGACATCGCTCCCATCGACCCAAACGCGGACCGGTCCCTGCAACGGCGCACGCGGACCATATTGCGGCCGGTGCCGCCACACATAACGGCCGGTTTTGCCGGTATAGGCCGGATCGCATTCCGGTCCACCTTTGCCTGTCCACTGCTCGCGTTGGTCGGCGACCTTCCTGCAGACCCGTGCACTTAGCGGTGCACGCGGACCAGGAGCCTGGGGTTGCCACTCACACTTGATGGTAGCCGGTTTCTCGACATCTGCCTGTGCCAATGCCGGAACTGGGGCGGCGGCGAGCATCGTGAATGCGGCCACCGTAGCGCTGAATATCAAGGTCTTCATGATTCCTCTCCTTGGACTGAAAGTGCTCTGGGCAAACGGCCCCGGAGGGGCGGGCAGCGCACGGCGCCGTCCAGCGCTTGGGAGGGTTCGCCTGGCGAGTTGTCAGGCCAAGGTGTTGGGTGGATGCTGTTCGGGCTGGGACGATCGTCCGTGTAGCGCCGGATAAGACGGTGAGATGAGAAGCGGATTCGTGCTCACCATTTCCGCCGCGAGGGGCGACCGGCTATTGAGAGCAAATAGGGGAAGACAACCCATGCCGGCCACGCAAGCGAGCGTCATCCGCTGACAGGGCAGCGATTTCTCGCCTTTGTCTTGCATCATCCCGGCACAGTCGATGGGCATCACCGCTGGCGCCGTTGCGCTGAATGCAGTTGCCACAATTGGGCTTGCGGCAACTGTGACTATCTGTCCGAACAGGCCGAGTAGGACGCCTAAGATCAGCGCTATTTTATGCGCTCGTCTCATCAGCACATTTTCTGCCTGTTGCTGAACCGAGTCAAGGTTCTGCGCCCGGAAACCGACTATTCCGAAGCCCGTGGCGCCATCATGGCCCCCCATCACCGAGGCCAGCACCGAACAGCTGTCAACGTCTCCCCCCCGCCCAGCCCTGCGGTCTGATCAATGCCTCTTGACCCTCTAGTTGCTACAGGGTGCAAGTTGCGAATAATTCTTAGCAGAGACTCGCACATGTACCTCCGTTTGCCTGCCGCCCCTTCCACCGCTTTTGCCTTCAAATGGTGCTCGACAGCGAATCTTGTTGTCTTGGCATTCGCCCTGATCGTGATCGTGCTTCCAGGGCGAGCCTTGGCGAGCGATGCGGACGTGCAGACCAGCTGGCGGTTGCTCGATTATATCGGGGTGGACTACGCGGGAGCTGTCTCGAACGGGAAAGTGATAAGTTCGGCCGAGTATGCCGAGATGTCCGAATTTGCCGGGCAGGTCGAAACTCGGGTCCGGGCACTGGCTCCAACATCGGCCAAGGCGGATCTGCTTCGCCGGTCGGGGACGCTGCGCAATGCGATCGCCGCCAAGGCGCCGCCGGCGATGGTGGCGGAACAATCCCGAGCGCTCGCTGCAGCGCTGCTTGCGGCGTATCCAGTACCGCTCGCGCCCAGTTCGCCGCCGGCTTTGACGCGAGCCGCCGCGCTCTACGCGCAGAATTGCGCCGCCTGCCATGGCGCAAGCGGCGATGGCCACGGCCCGGACGCAGCCAAGCTCGATCCGCCGCCGATCGCGTTCACCGACAAGGCGCGCGCCGATCAGCGCAGCCTGTTCGGCCTCTACCAGGTCATCAGCCAGGGCCTGGACGGCACCGCGATGCAGAGTTTCGCGGCGCTGCCCGAAGCCGATCGCTGGGCGCTGGCCTTTCACGCCGGTCAATTCGCCTATCCCGAGACCGCCGCGCGTGACGGCGAGCGGTTGTGGCGCGGCGATGCCGCGCTCCGCGCCAAATATCCCAATCTCGCGGCGCTGGTCGGCGTCACCCCGGCCGCGCTGGCGGCCGATATCGGCCCGGAAAAAGCGGCCGCGCTTACCGCCTTTCTGCGCCGCCATCCCGCCGCGGTGACCGTGCGCGTCGATGGCTCGCTTGCCTTGACGCGCGAACGGCTCGACCAGAGTATGGCAGCCTATCGCGCCGGCGACCGCAAGGCCGCAGCAGATCTCGCGCTTTCCGCCTATCTCGATGGCTTCGAGCCGGTCGAGCCGGTGCTTGCCGCGCGCGATGCGGCCCTGATGGCGCGGATCGAGGGGGCGATGGCGAAGCTTCGCGCGGCGATCGGACAAGGGCGTCCGGCAAGCGAAGTCGAAGCGGCGAACCGCTCGCTGGCCAGCCTGTTCGCCGAGGCTGAAGCCGCCCTGGCGCCCGAGCGGGCGAGCAGTGCGTCGAGCTTTCTTGGCGCGTTCGGCGTGCTGCTGCGCGAAGGGCTCGAGGCGCTGCTAATCGTCGTCGCGATGATCGCGTTCCTCAAGAAGACCGAGCGCCCCGAAGTGCTGGGTTTCGTCCATGGCGGCTGGATCGCCGCGCTCGCCGCTGGTGTCGCCACCTGGTTCGTCGCGACCTATTTCATCAGCGTGAGCGGCGCTTCGCGTGAGCTCACCGAAGGCTTCGGCTCGCTGTTCGCAGCGATCATCCTGCTCACCGTTGGCATCTGGATGCACGGCAAGAGCAACGCGGAAGCCTGGCAGCGTTATGTGAAGGCGAAGGTGACCGCCGCGCTGTCGCGCCAGTCGGGCTGGTTCCTGTTCCTGCTGTCGTTCGTGGTCGTCTACCGCGAGGTGTTCGAGACGATCCTGTTCTATGCGGCACTGTGGGGGGAAGGGAATGGCGTGGCGATGCTGGCCGGAGCCGGCGCAGCGACCGCACTGCTCGCTCTGATCGCCTGGATCATGCTCCGCTTCAGCGCCCGGCTGCCGATCACCCAATTCTTCTCGTGGAGCTCGATCCTGATCGCGATTCTTGCGGTCGTCCTCGCGGGCAAGGGCATTGCCGGGCTGCAGGAGGCAGGCATCCTCGGCGTGGTGCCGCTGGCCAATATACCGCGCATCGAGTTTCTGGGTCTGTTTCCAACGACCGAGACCGTGCTTGCGCAGGCCGCGACAATCGTCGTGCTCGTCGCCGGCTTCTGGTACAGCGGGCGCAGTGCGGCCACGGCCCGCTCGTCAGGATCACCCGCCGAATAGGCGACCGAGGAGCATCGCGAGCGCGACCAGGTAGCAGGTCAGCGACCCGAGCGCCGTCGTCGCCATCCCGAAGGCGCGCGCGCCGGCGCCATCGGGATAGCAGCGGTAGAAGCTCCAGCGGCCGACCGCGAACAGCATGGACGATGCGACCAGCAGCCCCAGCCAGCGGCCGCCGGCGACCGAGGCGAGCAGCAGATGCGCGCCGACGCCGAGGAATGCCTGCTCCAGCGTGTTCTGCAGGAACGCGGCCTTGACCGCGAGCGCGGGGCTCGGCGGCCCCTTGGCCGCGCCGCCGATGTCGGCGGCGGACCGGTAGCGCCCGCTCGAGACCAGGCGGACGGCGAGCAGGACGAGGGCGAAATGGACGAAGCTCGTCTGGATCGCGAAGGCAAGCCGCGCGCCGATCACAGACGGGAAAGTGACCAGCTTGGGCAGAAAGAGGACGCACGCGACCGAGATCGCGGCACAAAGCAGAAAGGCCAGCCCCGACTGCTTCCTGATCTCCTTCTGCTCCGCTTTGAGGTCCGTCATGGCCACGCTCCGTCAGCCCGGCCGATCCGCCGCGATCAGCGCGATCGTGCCCGTCACCGTGTGGATGCGCGCTGCTTCGCGCACATTGTCGAACCCCGTCGCGCGCACGAGTTCCGGAAGCACGCCGTCGGCATTGGGCTGGGTGTCGGCCACGCCGTCGAGCCGCTGGATAGTCAGGCGGAACAGCAGCCGCATCAATCCCCATTGCCGCCCATAATCGGCGATCACGAGCCTGCCGCCAGGGCGGAGTGCCGCGTGCATCGCCCCGAGGCCCGCCCGCTTTTCCGCCATCGGCACCTGGTGGAACATCAGGCTCGACACCACGGCGTCGGCAGAGCGGGAACCGATGTCCCGCGCGAAGCCGCGCTCCCAATGGATGTCCGCACCCGCGGCGTCGCCCTTGGCGCGAGCGATCGCCAGCGCTTCTTCGTCGGGATCGATGCCGATGATGCGCACGCCAGGCGCGGCCGCCTTGAGCATGACCGCGAAGCTGCCCGTGCCGCACCCGACATCGATGATGGTCTCGCCGGGGCGCGGCGCGAGCAGCTCGATCATGGCGCTGCGCCAACGCATCTCGCGGGTCCAGCGCCGGATTGCGCGATCGTAATCCGCGGTGTCGCCGATCCCGAGCGGCGGCGTGTAGGCGCTATCATTCATGCCCGTGCCCTCGTTGCATGTTCCGCCAGCTCGCGGCGCGCGTCGCGAATTATGTCATAGGCGGAATGGAGGAACAGCAGCGCGATCACGCCGGCAACGACGAGATCAGGCCAGGCCTGTCCCGTCCAGGCAACCAGCGCGGCAGCGGCGATCACGGCGATATTGGCAAGCGCGTCGTTGCGCGAGAACAGCCAGATGGCGCGAGACGTCGCATCTCCCTGGTCCCGGAACCGCGCGAGGATCAAGGCGGCCGATACGTTGACGACGAGCGCCGCGATACCGATCACGCCCATCAGTTCGGCTTCGGGCGGGGCCGCATGGAATGCGCGCCACGCTGCGAACCCGATGACGCCGAGCCCGAGGCTCGCGAGAAAGATGCCTTGCACGAGCGCGACGCGGCTTCGCGCGACCGCAGTCCAACCGAGCGCGATCAGCCCGACGAGCGTGATCGACCCGTCACCGATGAAATCCAGCGAATCTGCTTTCAGCGCCTGCGAACCGGCAATGAAACCGCCAACCAGCTCGAACAGGCCGAACCCGACGTTGAGGATGACCACGATCCACAGCGCCCGCCGATAGGCCGGATCAGCGCCTGCCCGCTTGGTGTCCGCCTCACATTCGCAGTCGCTCATCGTCATCTCCGCCGCGAGTCGCGAGCATGTTCTGCACCCTGTAGCAGCTATAGGGTCAATGCCTTGCGTGGGGTCCCAGCGCTTCGATGATCCGGCAGTCGGAAATAGCGCCTTGGCTGCACTGGCCGATCACTTCGTCAAGCTCGCGTCGAAGTGCGCGGAGATCGGCGATCTTCTGATCGATCTGCGCGAGATGCGCGCGCGCGACGCTGTCGACGGCGCCGCACGAGCGGCTGCGATCGTCGGAAAGCGCAAGAAGCTCGCGCACCTGATCGAGTGTAAAACCAAGGTCGCGCGCGCGGCGGATAAAGGAGAGCCGCGCCAGATGGGCGGCCCCATAGTCGCGGTAGTTGCCCGCGGTGCGCCCGGGTTCGGGAAGCAATCCGATCTTCTCATAAAAACGAATGGTCTCGACCTTGGTCGAGGTCGTTCGTGCCAGTTCACCAATCTGCATCAGAAATCCCGCTTGACCCTATAGTTGCTACAGGCCGCACATAGCGCATGACATCGAGTCGTTCGAGGTAATGAAATGGCCTGCAACAGCTGCGCGTCCGCGAAGCCGGACCCATCCAACGATCCGCGCTGGCGGCGCGCGGTCTGGATTGCGTTGATCATCAACGCGACGATGTTCGGCGTCGAGATTTTCGCGGGCGTTACCGCCCACTCGGCCGCACTCAAGGCTGACGCGCTCGACTTCCTCGGCGACAGTGCCAACTACGCGATCAGCCTCGGAGTTGCAGGCATGGTGCTCACCTGGCGTGCGCGCGCGGCGATGCTCAAGGGCGCCACCCTGTTTGCGCTCGGGGTCTGGGTGATCGGCAGCACCGGCTATGCCGCGTTCGCGGGCACGCTTCCGCAGGCCGAGACGATGAGGATTGTCGGTGGTCTCGCGCTGGCGGCCAATGTCGCGGTCGCCTTCATCCTGTACCGTTTTCGCAGCGGCGAGGCGAACATGCGCTCGGTATGGATCTGCTCGCGCAATGACGCGATCGGCAATGTTGCCGTGGTCGCCGCCGCGTTCGGCGTGTTCGGCACCGGCTCGGCATGGCCCGACCTGACCGTTGCCGCGATCCTCGCCACGCTCGGGATCAGCGGCGGCATCCAGATCATGCGCCAGGCGGCGGCCGAGCTGCGGGCGCCGCATCTATTGCACGCGGCGCCCGCGCAGCCAATTCTTCAGGGGGAATAAATATGGCGTCGAAACAGGAGAATGGGAGGCGATCCCGCCCCGCCGCTTTGCTTGGCCGTGCCGTCCGGCTAGCAGAGCAGCCGATGCGACAATCGCTCGCCCTGATCGCCGGCCTGATGCTCGTCCTCTCTTTGTGGACGGGTCTCTCGGTGTCGGCGGCGCACGCGGCCGAGATCGTCGGCTGCCTTGAGCTGTCCGCCGGGGCCGGAGACCATGTCGCTTGCGATGGCGACGAGGTTCCGGGCGACGCGGACAATCCGGCGCCGCATCACCACGGCAGCTGCCACAATCATCATCTGAGCATGCCCGCCGTCGACGGCCCGGCAACGATCACCCCAATTGCCCGGACTACGCTGAGGATCGATCCCGCGATCGAGCCCGACGCGATAACCGCCGCGCGCGACCTGAGACCACCGATCGCCTGACGCGCCGATCGTCCACGCGGCTGCAGGCCACGGCGGACTCCCAGCCTTTCGTCAGGAGATCATTTCCCATGTCCCGTATCTTCGCGGCCGTCCTCGCCGCGGCCCTCTGCTCCACCCAGGTCGCAGCGCAGGACGCGCCGCCGGCCACGGTGTCGCTCACGCTCGATGAAGCGCTCGCCGCCGCCCGCCAAGCCTCGCCCGCGCTAGAAGCGGCATCCGCCGACCTGCGCGCCAGCAGCGCGGCGCGCACCGTCGCCGGCCTGCGCCCCAATCCCTCGCTCGAGGCGCAAACCGAGAATGTCGCCGGCAGCGGCGCCTATCGCGGCATCGACAGCGCAGAGACCACCGTGGGGTTCGCACTGCCGATCGAACTGGGCGGCAAGCGCTCGGCGCGGATCGGCCTCGCCGACGCACAGGGCGTGCGGGCGCGGGTCGATGCCGCGATCGCCGATGCCGATGTCACGCTGCGAGTCACCCAGGCCTATGTCGCCGCCGTGGCCGCCGAGCGCAGACTCGGCATCGCCCGCGAGCAGGCGGGGATCGCCGCCGAGGCCTATCGCGCCGCCAGGATCCGCGTGAGCGCGGGACGCGCCTCGCCGATCGAGCAGCAACGCGCCGACGTGCTCCGCATCAATGCCGAGGCGGCGGCCGCCCGCGCCGAGCGCGACGCTGTGGTTGTCCGCGACACGCTGGCCCGGCTGATCGGCCGCCCCGTCATGGCCGGGCTCGACCTTGCCTGGTTCGATCGGCTCGACGGCTATGGTCCCTCGGCACGAGCCGGTGTCGACGGCACGCTCGCGCTGGCCGCGGCCGATGCCGAAGTCGCGACCGCCGATGCGCAGGTCGGGCTCGCCCGCTCGCAGCGCATTCCCGACGTGACGCTGAGCGCTGGCGCACGCCGGCTCGAAGCGACCAACGACACCGCCGCGGTATTCGGCGTGTCGATCCCGCTGCCTTTGTTCAACAATGGCAGCGCTGGCGTCGCCCAGGCGCGCGCCGAGCGCGACCGGGCCGACGCGCGACGGCGCATGGCGCGAATCGACGCCGAACAGGCGATCTCTGCCGCCGAGGCCGAAGTGGCAAACGCGGCGGCCGATGCGCGCAACGCGACCGGGCCTGCGCTGGCCGCCGCGGTCGAGACCGCACGCATCGCGCGGATCGGCTATCGCGAGGGCAAGTTCGGCCAGCTCGACCTGCTCGACGCCGAGCGCACGCTGGCGGAGACCCGCGCCGCCGCGATCGACGCGCTCGCCGCCTGGCACGACGCGCGCGCCCGCCTCCAGCGCCTCACCGGCGCCGCTCCCACGATCACGAAAGACTGAGCCCATGAAGATCACGATTTTGCGGGCGACGCTGCCCCTGGCGCTTATCGCGACTCTCGCCGCGTGTGGCGGCACCAAGCCCTCCGAAGAAAAGGCCGAAACCGAAGCCAAGGAAGGCGCTGAAGCGCCCTCGCAAGGCGTCATCAAGCTCAGCCCGCAGCAGATCGCGACCGCCGGTATCCAGCTCGTCCGCCCGACTGTCGGCGGCGGGGGCGCGATCGAGCTGCCCGGGACGATCGAAGGCGATCCCCAGGGCACCCAGGTGGTGTCGGCGGCGATCGGCGGGCGCGTCGTCGCGCTGACCCGCAATCTCGGCCAGTCGGTCGGTCGCGGCGAGACGCTCGCGGTCATCGAGAGCCGCGAAGCCGCCCAACTCAACGCCGAGGTCGAGGCGGCGCAGGCGCGCGCCGCGCTCGCCCAGTCGAACCTCCGTCGCGAACAGCGGCTGTTCAACGAGCGCGTGTCGGCCGAGCAGGATCTGATCGCCGCCCGCACCGCGGCGCGCGAAGCAGAGATCGCGCTCAGGCTCGCGCGTCAACAAGTGTCCGCCGCGGGCGGCGGCGGCGGATCGCTCAACCGTCTCGCGATTCGCGCGCCGATCGGCGGCCAGGTGATCGCGCGCTCGGTCACGCTCGGCCAGACCGTCGCGGCCGATGCCGAACTGTTCCGGGTCGCCAATCTCTCCACGGTGTCGCTGACCCTGTCGCTGTCGGCCGCCGATGCCGGCCGTGTCCGGCCGGGCGCCACCGTCGAGGTAAGCGCGCCGGGCCGGCAAGCCACGGCTCGCATCACCTTCGTCTCGCCGGTGCTCGACGCCACGACCCGGCTGGTGCCGGTGATCGCGGCGATCGATAACCGCAGCGGTCAGTGGCGCGTCGGCGAGAGCGTGCAGGCCGCGATCCTGCTCGGCGGCGGCGGCGGCAACGAAAATGGAGGCGGAAGCGCAGTCAGCGTGCCGTCGACCGCGGTGCAGACGATCGGCGACAAGCCGGTCGTGTTCGTCCGCACAGGGGATGGATTCCGGGCCGCGCCGGTCACCCTCGGCCAGGCCAGCGGTGCTTCCGTCATGGTCCTCTGGGGCCTGACCGGCCGCGAGCAGATCGCCGCCGCCAACAGCTTTGTCCTCAAGGCCGAACTCGGCAAGGGCGAAGGCGGGGACGAGGACTGAGCCATGATCGAACGCATCGTCACCCTTGCGGTCGAGCGCCGCTGGTTCGTCCTGCTGCTCACCGCCATCGCCGCCATCATCGGCGCCGCCTCGCTCTATCGGCTCCCGATCGACGCGGTGCCCGACGTCACCAACAACCAGGTCCAGATCAACGTCCGCGCGCCGGCGCTGTCGCCTGAGCTGATCGAGAAGCAGGTCACCTTCCCCGTCGAGACCGCGCTGGCCGGCATCAAGGGGCTGGAGAGCACAAGGTCGCTGAGCCGCAACGGGTTCGCCCAGGTCACCGCGGTGTTCTCGGATGCGACCGACATCTATTTCGCGCGAGCACAGGTCGCCGAGCGCATCAACGACGCCAAGGAGCGGTTGCCCGACGGAGTCACGCCCGAGATGGGCGCGATCGCGACCGGGCTCGGCGACATCTATATGTGGACCGTCCGCTATCAGGATCGCGGGCACGAGCAACATAAGCCGGGCGAGCCCGGCACCCAGCCCGACGGCAGCTACATCACCCCCGAGGGCGACCGGCTGGTGAGCGAGGCCGACAAGGCGACCTATCTCCACACCGTGCAGGAATGGATCGTGGCGCCGCAGGTCAAGTCGGTCGCCGGGGTCGCAGGGGTGGATTCGCTCGGCGGCTACGACAAGGAATATCTCGTCGTTCCCGACGTGCAGAAACTCGCCGCGCTCAAACTGTCCCTGAGCGAACTCGCCACCGCGCTCGACGCCAACAACAGCGCAATCGGCGGCGGCATTGTCGATCGCAACGGCGAAGGCCTGGCGGTGCGCGCCGATGCGCGCATCGTTAGCACCGCACAGCTCACCAACACTGTCATTGCCACGCGCGAAGGCACGCCGATCCTGCTCGGGCAGGTTGCTGCGGTGCGGTTAGGCCAGGCGATCCGCCTGGGATCGGCGTCCGAGGCCGGGCATGAAGTGGTCACCGGCACCGCCGTGATGCGGATCGGCGAGAACAGCCGCACCGTCTCGACGGGGGTCGCCGAAAGGCTCGAACGGATCAGCCCGTCGCTGCCGCCGGATATCGTCATCGAGCCGGTGCTCGACCGCACCGACCTCGTCAACGCCACCATCTCGACGGTCGCCCGCAACCTCGCCGAGGGCGCGCTGCTCGTCATCGTCGTGCTGTTCGTGCTGCTCGGCAACTTTCGCGCGGCGCTGATCGCGGCGGCGGTGATCCCGATCACCATGCTGCTGACCGGGTTCGGCATGCTCCAGGCCGGTGTCTCCGCCAACCTCATGAGTCTCGGCGCGCTCGACTTCGGGCTGATTGTCGATGGCGCGGTGATCATCGTCGAGAATGCGCTCCGGCGCATCGCGGAGCGCCAGCACCATCTCGGCCGGCCGCTCGATCGCGGCGAACGCCTCGCCCTGGTGGCGCAGGCCGCCCGAGAGATGATCCGCCCGTCGGTCTTTGGCCAAGCGATCATCATCCTCGTCTATGTGCCCTTGCTCACCCTCTCGGGCGTCGAGGGCAAGACCTTCGAGCCTATGGCGCTCACCGTCATCATGGCGCTGCTGTTCGCGTTCGTCCTGTCGCTGACATTCGTGCCCGCCGCGATCGCGGTCTGGTTGAGCAAGCCGGTCGAGGAAAAGGAAGGCCGGATCGTCGGCTGGCTGCGTCGTCGCTACGAGCCGGGGCTCGATCAAGCACTGCGGGCGCCGAGGCGCACGTTCGGCGTTGCGCTCGCTGCGCTGGCGCTGGCCGGCGCCGGCTATGCGACGCTCGGCCAGGAGTTCCTGCCGCAGCTCGACGAGGGCAATGTCCTGGTCCAGGCGTTCCGGGTGCCCGGCACCTCGGTCGACCAGAGCCAGAGAATGCAGTTCCAGATCGAGAAGGCGCTGTCCGGCATACCCGAGGTCCGGGTCGTATTCTCGCGCACCGGCACGGCCGAGCTCGCGTCTGATCCGATGCCGCCCAATGCCACCGATACGTTCGTGATGCTCAAGCCCCGTGGCGAGTGGCCCGATCCGGGCGAGACCAAGGCCGATGTCGTCGAGCGCATCGAGCAGCGCCTAGCGCAAGTACCCGGGCACAGTTACGAGATCACCCAGCCGATCCAGATGCGGTTCAACGAACTGATCGCCGGCGTGCGCAGCGATGTCGCGGTCAAGGTGTTCGGCGACGACTTCGCGCAGATGAACGATACCGCCGACAGGATCGCTGCGGTGCTGCGGCGCACGAAAGGCGCTGAGGACGTCAAGGTCGAGCAGACCGAAGGGCTGCCGATGCTCGACATCGCCTTCAACCGCGATGCGGCCGCGCGACTCGGGGTGACCGCCAAGGACGTGCAGGACGTGGTCGCCGCGGCGGTCGGCGGCCGCCCGGCGGGCGTGATCTTCGAGGGCGACCGGAAGTTCCCGATCGTGATCCGCCTCTCAGACACCGAGCGCGCGAATTTCGCGACGCTCGGACAGACTCCGGTGCCGACGCCCTCGGGCGCGTTCGTGCCGCTCGCCAGCGTCGCCGACATCGGCGTCGCCGACGGACCCAACCAGATCAGCCGCGAGAATGGCAAGCGCCGGGTGGTCGTCCAGGCGAATGTCCGCGGCCGCGACGTCGCCGGCGTGGTCGCCGATGCGCAGGCGGCGATCGCGAAGGACGTGCGCCTTCCCGCAGGCATCTGGCTAGAATGGGGCGGTCAGTTCGAGAATCTCGCCTCGGCGCGTGATCGTCTGATGCTCGTCGTGCCCGCCTGCTTCGCGCTGATTCTGCTGCTCCTCTACGGCGCGCTCGGCAGCGCGCGCGACGCCGCGATCGTGTTCACCAGCATACCGCTGGCGCTGGTCGGCGGCGTAGCTGCGCTGATGCTGCGCGGCATGCCGTTCTCGATTTCGGCGGCGGTCGGGTTCATTGCGCTCTCCGGCATCGCGGTGCTCAACGGCCTGGTCATGGTCACCTCGATCCAGGACCTAATGCGGGCCGGCATGGACCGTGCCCGCGCCAGCCGCGAGGGAGCATTGCTCCGCTTGCGACCCGTGGCGATGACCGCGCTGGTCGCCTCCCTGGGGTTCGTGCCGATGGCGCTTGGGCACGGCGCCGGAGCGGAGGTCCAGAAGCCGCTCGCGACCGTGGTGATCGGCGGGCTGATCTCGGCTACCTTGCTGACTCTGTTCGTGCTGCCGACGCTCTACGCCCGATTCGGTCGACGCGAGCTGGCGGCCTCGAACGTAGCGCACGCCGAGGATCTGCTTCCGCGCGATCCGCTGCCCGCTGAATGACGAGGGAAAGTCGGGTAGCCGTCAAACTACAATGACCGGAAGCTAAAGGTGATGGAGGAACTGGTCCGGATCACAGCGCTGCGAGGGTTTCGAGCAGCGGGCAACCGGCATGGCTGCCCGCCTCGCAGGCGGCGACGCTGTCCGTGAGCACGTCCGCCATGCGCTCGAGGTCGGCGATCTTCGCGCGCACATCGCGCAGGTGCGCCTCCGCGAAAGCTTGCGCCTGCGCACATGACGCTGACCCTCCAGCGGCGAGCGTGAGCAAAGCCCGCACCGTTTCGATGGAGAACCCAAGCTCGCGCGCTCGCCGAACGAACGCGAGGCGCCGCACGTCGTCGCGGTCATAGGCACGGTAGCGGCCCCGGCGCTCCGGTACAGGCAACAGGCCAATCCGTTCATAGTAGCGGATCGTTTCGATGTTGCAGCCAGTGCGGCGCGAGAACTCGCCGATCGGGATCCTCTTGGATGCAGTCATGGTCGCGATTAGCACTTGAGTCTGTAGTGACTACAGATGCGCTTAACGCAATGCGCGATGCATTGCTGGACCTGGCTAAAGCTTGCCACGGCAATGAGCGGCCCGAATGTCCGATACTTGCACGTCTGGCTTCCTGAGCTGATCTCACAGGCCAGTAGATCGCTGTGAGCGCAGCGAGCCCACTCACTCGTGCGGAGCGCGTCCTGCCAACTTCGCGAGTCGGCGCGGAAGGTCGGCAGCGATCTTGCGTTGTTGTTGAGGTTGCGCCTTCTTCCATGCCCGACATTCGAGTTTGGATCTGCCGCACCCCCGACACCAGCCGGTCGAGCCGTCGAATCTGCACAAGTCTATGCACGGGGACTTCACGTGGGCACCTTCAATGGCATTCGATCGTCAGGTGCTTCAGTTCATGGACAGGGACGAGCCGGTCACGGATGACACCAGCGTGGATTCCCGCACCGCCGACAACACCGACGATGGCGGCATGGGCTTCGGGGCCGACGCGCCACACATGGAGATCGGCAATACGCACGTCGCCCGGTCCCTCAACGAGATCCTGTATTTCCTCGGCAACGTGATTGTCGGTCGAATCAAGGAGGACTGAAGCGGTATCTCGCATCAGGCTCCAGGACCAGCGAGCGATCACCACAGCTCCGACGATACCCATGACAGGGTCCATCCACACCCAACCAAGATAGCGACCTGCCAGCAGGGCCGCGATCGCCAGCACGGAAGTCAGGGCGTCGGCGAGCACATGCACATAGGCAGAGCGGAGGTTGTTGTCGCCGCCATGGGCATGATGGTCGTGTACATGATCGTCATGACCGTGATGGTGGTGGCTGCCCGACAACAAAAATGCGCTGAGGATGTTCACGCCTAGCCCGATCACTGCAATCAGGGTCGCCTCGCCGAACGCAACCTTGATGGGCTCGAATAGGCGCAGGATTGATTCAACACCGATCCCCAAGGCGATCAGGCCAAGCACCAACGCCGAGGCGAAGCCCGCCAGGTCGCCGACCTTGCCGGTTCCGAAGCTAAACCGCCGGCTCGATGCACGCTGCTTGGCATAGGCATACGCAATCGCCGCGACACCCAGCGCGCCGGCATGGGTCGCCATATGGAAGCCATCGGCCAGGAGTGCCATCGATCCGGTGACATACCCGGCGAATATTTCGCCGGTCATCATCACAGCCGTCAGCACCACCACCCACAACGTCCGGCGTGCATTGTCGTCGTGGGCGGCCCCCAGATACACATGGGCGTGCGTGAAATCGTCAATATCGCGTAAAGTGGTCATTATCTCGGCTCTATTTCGCGTAGCGGCGTATCACCGCGATCAGTTCTTCAGCTCCTGCGGCACGTTCTGCGGCCGTAAGGTCGGGGGTCCGCCACATGGTCTCGGACATGCTCTTCTATAATCTCGTCCATCAGCCCATTGATGGCGCCGCGCGTCGCTGCGACGAGATGCAGCGTCGTCGTGCAATCCGCATTGGCCGTCAGCGCTTTTTCGATCGCCGCGACTTGGCCTGCGATGCGGCGGACCCGCTTCAGGAGTTCGTCATTGCCTTCATTCAAATGTCCCATAGGATACCCCCCTACCCTATGTAGCGCGTCGCTACCACCGTAATCGACTTGGATTGGGCTATCAAAATTGCCTGGTGTTCTTCCTACATATCTATCATAGTGGATATATGGAATCAGAGAGAGCTATTACGGCGCTGGGAGCGCTCGCCCAGACAACGAGGCTCGATGCCTTTCGTCTGTTGGTGCGGCATGAGCCGCACGGTCTCGCCGCAGGTGAAATTGCGCGTCAGTTGGGAGTTCCCCAGAACACCATGTCGGTGCATCTCGCGACGCTTGCGCGCGCCGGGCTCATTCGCTCGGAACGGCGCAGCCGCATCATCAACTATCGCGCCGATCTCGACCAGTTGAAGGCGCTTACCCTGTTCCTCGTCAAGGATTGCTGCGGCGGCAAGGCGGAGCTTTGCGAACCGCTGATCGCCGAACTCGTCCCCTGCTGCTGATGGAGCCCATCATGTCCGATCGCATCTTCAATATTCTCTTCCTGTGCACCGGTAACTCGGCCCGCTCGATTCTCGCAGAAAGTGCGTTGAACCAGCTCGGCGACGGGCGCTTCCGCGCCTTTTCGGCCGGCAGCTTTCCCAAGGGTGCGGTCAATCCCGACGCCATCGCGCTGCTCGACCGGATCGAGTATCCAACCGAGGGCCTGCGCTCGAAGAGCTGGGAGGAGTTTTCCGGAGCCGACGCGCCGGTCATGGATTTCGTGTTCACGGTCTGCGACGACGCCGCCGGCGAGACCTGCCCCATCTGGCCGGGCCATCCGATGACGGCGCACTACGGCATCGAGGATCCAAGTCACGTCCAGGGCACGCCGGTTGAACGCGAGCGGGCATTCGTCACTGCGCTCCGTTACCTCGAAAACCGCATCAAACTCTTCATCGCCCTGCCGTTCGATCGGCTCGACGCCTTGGCATTGCGCACGCATGTCCGCGAGATCGGCCATGGCGAAGGGGCGAGCAGCCGCCGGGGGGATGCCGCTTGATGTCCGTCGATATCGTGATCTACCACAACCCGGAATGCGGCACGTCGCGCAACACGCTGGCGATGATCCGCAATGCGGGGATCGAGCCGCATGTCGTCGAATATCTGAAGACGCCGCCATCGCGGCCGATGCTGGTGTCCCTCATCGAACGCATGGGGATCGGCCCGCGCGCGCTGCTGCGGGAAAAGGGGACGCCCTTCGCGGAGCTTGGCCTGGGTGATTCATCGCTCGGCGACGACCGGATCATCGATGCGATGATGGAGCATCCGATCCTGATCAACCGGCCGATCGTGGTCTCACCGCTCGGGGTGAAGCTCTGCCGCCCTTCCGAAGAAGTCCTCGACTTGCTGCCGAGCGAACAGCGCGGGGCATTCACCAAGGAAGACGGCGAGCGCGTCGTCGATGACAGCGGCCAGCGGGTCGCGTCATGAACGCCACCACTGGTCAAGCGTTGGCGCCGGCGAAGCCGGCGATCAGCACATTCGAACGCTATCTCAGCGTTTGGGTAGCGCTGTGCATCGTCGTCGGCATCGCGCTCGGCTATGCGCTGCCCGGCCTGTTCGCGGTGATCGCATCCGCTGAGGTCGCCAGGGTCAACCTCGTGGTCGCCGTGCTGATCTGGCTCATGATCATCCCCATGCTGCTCAAGATCGATCTCGGCGCGCTCGGATCGGTCAGGCAGCACTGGAAGGGCGTCGGGGTGACGCTGTTCATCAACTGGGCGGTGAAGCCCTTCTCGATGGCGCTGCTCGGCACGCTGTTCCTCGGGTGGCTGTTTCGGCCGCTCCTGCCCGCGGCCGATGTCAGCTCCTATATCGCCGGCCTGATTCTGCTGGCCGCCGCCCCCTGCACCGCGATGGTGTTCGTCTGGTCCAACCTCTGCGACGGCGACCCCACCTATACGCTCAGCCAAGTCGCGCTGAACGACATCATCATGGTGTTCGCTTTTGCGCCCTTGGTGGGCCTGCTGCTCGGCGTCGCGTCCATCACTGTCCCATGGGGCACACTGCTGATCTCGGTGCTGCTCTACATCGTGGTGCCGGTGATCGTCGCGCAACTGATCCGCCGCGCGGTGCTGTCATCGGGCGGGCAGTCAGCCCTTGACCGGCTGCTGGCGCGGCTAGGCCCGGTGTCGCTGGTCGCGCTGCTGACGACGCTCGTCCTGCTGTTCGGCTTCCAAGGGGAGGCGATCATCGCCCATCCGCTGGTCATTGCGCTGATCGCGGTGCCGATCCTTATTCAGGTCTATTTCAACGCCGGGCTTGCCTATTGGCTGAGCCGCCGGTTCGGTGTCGCTTGGTGCGTGGCCGCGCCGGCGGCACTGATCGGCGCCTCAAACTTCTTCGAACTGGCTGTCGCTGCCGCGATCAGTCTGTTCGGGCTCAACTCGGGCGCGGCACTGGCGACCGTGGTGGGCGTCCTGGTCGAGGTTCCGGTCATGCTGTCGGTCGTCAAGATCGTGAAGGCGACCCGGCCCTGGTACGAGCAACGTGTGCCGGAATGATCGCGAGTTTGCTCAATGCAGAGTCGCTATCCGACCTGACGGCCGAACTTGCTGCCGCCGGCCTGCCGACCAGCGATCTTGCCGAACCAGATCGTCGCTTCTTTCGATTCGAGGACGTCGCCGGCATCATTGGCTATGGCGGCATCGAAGGCGATGGGCCTGACCGGCTGCTGCGATCCCTGGTCGTAAAGCCCGAGCGACGTGGCGCAGGTTTGGGCGCTGCCATCCTCGGCGCGATCGAGCAGGCGGCAACCGATAACGGTGTCGCTGCCCTCTATCTGCTGACCACCACGGCTGAACCATTCTTCCGACGGCACGGCTATAAAACCGCCGAGCGCGCCAATGCGCCCGCCGCGATCGCCCGGTCGGCCGAGTTTCGAACGCTCTGCCTGGCGAGCGCGGCCCTTCTCTCCAAACGGATTGCCTGATGTCGCGTCTTCGAACCCTTGCCGACCCCGATTATGTGCCAGCGCTCGATCGCGACGTGGTTCGCCCTGATCTGGCGGCCGGCCTTGGCTCGCTCGACCATCCGCCCCGGATCCTTCTTCTCTACGGTTCGCTCCGTGAGCGTTCATTCAGCCGACTCGCGGTCGAGGAAGCGGCCCGGCTGCTGATCTTTTTCGGTGCGGAAGTGCGTATATTCGATCCCTCCGACCTGCCATTGCCCGATCAAGTGAAGGGCGACGATCATCCAGCCGTCCACGAATTGCGCCAGCACGCCTTGTGGTCCGAAGGCATGGTCTGGTGCAGCCCGGAACGGCACGGCCAGATCACCGGCATCATGAAGGCGCAGATCGACCATCTGCCGCTGGAGTTCGGTGGCATGCGCCCGACCCAGGGTCGGACGCTCGCAGTCATGCAGGTGTCGGGCGGCTCACAGTCGTTCAACGCGGTCAACACGCTACGCCTGCTAGGCCGCTGGATGCGCATGTTCACGATCCCCAACCAGTCGAGCATTGCGATGGCCTGGAAGGAGTTCGACGAAGCCGGCAGGTTGAAGTCGTCGAGCTATTATGACCGCATCGTCGACGTGATGGAGGAACTGGTCCGGTTCACCGTGCTGACCCGTGGCCACGCCGATCAGCTCGTCGATCGTTATTCCGAGCGCAAGTCCGCGGCTGCCAAGCGCGACGCCGCACACGACCTGGCATCACAATCGATCGCCTGACCTAATCCCGACAACCTCCGGATCTAACGCGCTTCCGAAGTGCAAAGCGTTTCCAGCAAGGGACAGCTCACGGTGTCGTCCGCCTCGCAGGCGGCGACGGTGTCGCCGAGCACTTGCTCCATGCGGCGAAGGTCGGCAATTTTCACGCGGACATCCCGCAGATGCTCGCTCGCCAGATCACGCGCCTGCGCACATGAGGCAGCGCCGCCGTCGGCAAGCGCCAGCAGCGCCCGCACCGAGTCGATTGGGAAACCCAGTTCGCGCGCACGTCGCACGAACGACAGGCGCCGCACATCCGACGGTCCATAGGCGCGGTATCGACCACGGCGCAGCGGCACCGGAAGCAGGCTGATGCGCTCATAATAACGGATCGTCTCGATGTTGCAGCCCGTGCGCTGCGACAGTTCGCCAATCGGGATGGTGGTGCGAGATGTCGTCATCTTCAAAATACCGCTTGAGTCTGTAGTAGCTACAGACGCTAGGACAAGATCCAACAGCTCTCAAGGGGTCGCCATGTCTGAACCTTCTGCCACCCCCCGTTCGCCGAAGGGATTGGGAACCGCGTCTCTCACTCTCGGCGGGATCGCAGCCGGTTTCGGCGTCGCGGCGTGCTGCGCCCTGCCAATGCTGCTGGCTTCGGTTGGCATCGGATCGGCATGGCTCGCCGGAATCGCTATGACCGCGCTACCCTATCGCGTGCCGCTGCTCGGGATAGGCGCATTATGCCTGGTTGCAGGCGCCGCACTTCTCATACGTCAGCAAGCCGTCGCTGCCCGCTGCGCACCGGGCGGCCTATGCACCTCTCTCGCCACGCGCCTCATCACGCTTGCCGGCCTGCTGATCGGTGCCGCGCTCCTCTGGCTGGGCTATGCCTATGTCTGACATCACCCCGGAGCTAAGTTCGACGATCACCTGTCCAGAGTGCGGCACGGTGAAGACCGAGCAGATGCCAACGAACGCCTGCCAGTTTTTCTATGATTGTTCGGACTGCAACGCCGTGCTCCGGCCCAAACCCGGCGATTGCTGCGTGTTCTGTTCGTATGGAACCGTTCCTTGTCCACCGATCCAGATCGAAGGCAAGGGCGCAGGCTGTTGCAGCTAGTTTCCGGTGTTGTCGTGGACGATGTTTAATTAGAATAAAGGATCGAAGCGAAGCGGCCTGCACGCAATTTGTGTCGAGGTGGCAGCCAGACACTTCGCTGAGCGTCAGAAGTGGCTGAGTCGATTTCAGGGGTACGCGGTACCCCCGGTCTTGACCGCACGGGGGGGCAATCTGGTCATCCCAGCTTGCCCATCAGCCTTCCAGCCGCGCCCGCCTCAGCGGCGAGATTGCGGTTGTAGGCGAGTGGCATACGCGGGCTCTTCCAGCGTAGCGCGTCCATGATCCCGGCGAGATCTTCGCCGCTCGCGAACAGGTCCTGGTTGAGGCCAACCCGCGTCGAGTGCGCGCTGATTCCCTTGAGCAGCCGGGCAAGATCGTCCGCCGTCAGATCGACCAGCGCGGCACGGTCGAATGCCCGCTGGATCATCGACCGGTAGATCGGGCCAACCGAGGCGGGATGGAGAGCCCCCTCCCCCACATCATACTCGACCCGAGCCGGCACGGCAGGTGTCGACAGTGTTTTGCGCAAATCCCACGTCTCGCGGCCCGAAATGCTGTCGATCTTACGCCCGCGCAGCGCAGCCCGCGCCTTGTAGCGCCGCACATTCACCCGGCGGAACACTGGTCCTGCCTTGATGCCGGCGGCTTCCAGCCACGCCGCGATGGCCCGCACGGTGCGCGGGCTCAGAAACGCGGTCGCCCCCTCCCCCTCCTGATCGCCCTTGCTGCGCGGAATGCTGAGCAGCCGCGCGTCGGGATCGATCGCCTCGACGATATGCTCGACCTCGATCGCCACCAGCTCGGAGGCGCGCAGTCCAGTGTCATACCCTGCCGAGAGTAGCGCACGATCGCGCAGGCCTGGCAGATCTTCAGCGCAGCTCTCAAGCAGCGCTCGCACATTGAGCCCGCGGGGTTCGTCGCGCTCGACATTGCGCACCGGCCCCTTGAAGCGCAGCGGCCGCGCCTGCTTCTGCGCGGTGCCGAGGCGGCGACGGATCGCCTGCAGGCGCAGCTTCACCAGCGACGCCGACGTCGGATCTTTCAGATCGAGCAGCTGATGGATTTTGGCGATCGACGCCTTGTAGCGGCCGAGCGAGGCCGGTTTGCTACCCTTTCCTGCCCGCGCGTCAAGATAATCGGCGACCACTTCGGGCGTCGCCGGCAGCGCGATCCGATGCGTCCGCCGGCACCACGCATCAAACGCCTCGATATCTGATTTCAGCGCGCGGAGGCTGTGGGGCGAGGAGGCCGCCTGGTAGGCGGCGATCAGCGACTCATTGATGACGATGCGCTCGCCCGCGCGCATCTGCACGACCGTCCACGCGAGATCGACAGCGTCGGCCACAGCCGGAAGTGACGTCTCCGACGGAGGCGGCACAGGCAACGGTGTTCCTGCATCCTCGGTCATGGCTACCGCTTCGCCATCTCTAGAATTTCGGCGAGCGTGAAAGGCTCGTGGCCATAGACGCTCGCCAACCCGTTGAAGGCGTCGACGGCGACCTGCTGCAGCACCTCTGTCTCGACCGAGGTCAATGTCGCTTCAAATTGGTAGGACGGCTCAACCGCGGCGAAACCATCCTCACCGAAATCGAACGTCCCAGGCGGCCACCACGAGCCGGCCAGACCGTTGACCCCCAATCGCATATGGATCGGCAGCGCGCCGCCATGATCGAGCGCGAGCGTCGTGTTGCGCTTCAGAAAATCCAGCCAGTGCTGGAAGAAATATCCGGTCGCGAGCGTGATCCGGCTATCCCGATCGAACAGGAATCCGCCCGCAACGCCCCAGAACTCGCCGGTCTTCTCGAACCACTGGGTAACGGCAACGGTCGGCGCAACGCCTTCCTCCTCCGTGCCCGGCCAGTAAATCGCAGTGCCGCCCCGGCTTGTACCAAAGCCGAGTGATCGGGCGTCCGCCATCAGGTCGGGATGCCCCTCACTACTCGCAAGCGACCGCTTCGCATCCGCATTGGCCGTCCATTTGGACGGGATCAGACGCGCGTAGCCCGGGAAGTGATCCTTCCAGCGGTATCTGCTCGATCCATGACTGGGGTGGGTAACGATCTGCGGCTCGGCCCGATCGAACCAGAGATCGGCGTCGCCGGGAAAATGCGGCTGCCAATGCACCGCCTCGGGGAGCGGCGCCGGGAGCTGTTCCAGCGACAGCTTCAGGGCGGCCGCCAGCTGCTTGGCCAGCTCGCCGCGTACGCGGCGCAGCTCGGCGGTATCCGCGCCGACGGGAAGACAGAAGCCGATCGGCCCGCGCCGTCCGCGCATATCGAACGGCAGCTTCTCGAGCGTCGCGCCCTCGAACGCCGTATTCCAGACCTGGATGACGCGGTGCTCGCTCAGTGCCCGGTTGGCATACCCCATCTCGAGCAGGACGTTGGGGTTCGCGCAGGCCTTGCCGCTGGCGGACACCGCGATTGGCGTCACGTCGCCGACGAACACAGCGGCTTCATCGATCTTGCGGAGAATAGTCGCAACAATGTCCGGTGTGCCGGCGACACCCTGCGTGTCGGAGGTCAGGCTCGGCCGATCGGCTTCCTCGACGTCGGCCGCGAGCATCGTGATCGCAGCATCGAGCGCAAAGCGGACAACTTCTCTAGTGACGCGCCCGTCGAGATCGCTCTGCCATGACCAGAAAACCGTCTTTTCCACGCGTGATCGCCCTTCATTTCTCGCGACGCTTCATAGCCGACCTTATAGAGAGGCGTCAAACATGGACATGTGATAACTGCAATTATCACATGTTGATTTACCAACCATCCGAGCAGTTGTGCAGTGTTTTGACATTCACTACACATTCGGCATGGAGCGCTTCCATCCCCTCGCCGCCGACACCGACGCCCCACCCGAAGAGCTGGCGCTCGCGCAAGGCGAATGCGCGCTGGCGCTCGGCCGGCTCGACGGGCTCCTCACCGGCCTCACCGATACCGAGAAGCGGCTGTTCTGCGTAGGGCTGCTGCGCGAGGTGCTCCTCTCGGCCTTGGCGCAGGCGGGATTTGCTGACGCCGAACACCGGTTCAACGCCTGGTTCGCCGGGCTCGATCGCGGCCCCCAAGAGACGCCCCTCACCGCCTGCTCCGCCTATGCCGTGGTCCGCGCCCTTCTGGGCGAACTCAGCCATCATCCGTGGGAACCGCTTGCCGACGCCGCGCAGACCATCGCTCTGGCCGCTCGCTTCGGGGCCGATCGCCCGATCCAAGCCGAAGATGCGCTGGCGGAGGAGGCGATCGGCAGAGCGATCACGCTGGTGAAACAGGCCGGCGCGGATGACGAGACCCCCCTGCCCTTCGCGCGTCTGGGCCACCTGTACGCGCTGCTGCGCGCCGATCCGCTGTTCGCGCTGCTGGAGCGCACCGTGCACATCCGTTCGCTTGGGAACCGCGCGGTGGCGATCGAGCAGGCCGCCCCGCGCACACCGCTCTGGGCGGTCGATGCCTCGCTGGGGCGGCTGCTGACCGCGTGCGGCGCGTGGCAGCTTGCCCTCCCCTGCCCCGGCGCGGTGACCGCCGAAACGCTTCAGCCGCAGCTCTGGCCGGGCGAACGCGCCATTGTCTCAGCGCGGACTCTCCACGCCAGCGCTACCCGGCTTGCAGAGCTGGTCGCGAAAGCGCGACGGCGCGCGGCGCTGATGCGCGAGCAGCTGGGGCACCTGCGCTCGAGCGCGCGGGCACCGCAGGTGTGGATCCTGCTCGCTGGTTTTGCGCCGCTCGGGCTCGATCAGATGACCTCGGCGTTCGGGATCAGCCGGCGCGGCACCTATGCGATCGGCGACGCGCTAGTCACAGCGGGCCTCGCGCGGCGCGCGAGCATCAAGGGCAAGGTTCTGCTGGTCGCCGAAGCGCCGCGAAGGGATCGGTTGTCGGCACCCCTGGACCACGCTCTCGCGCTCCCCCATCCGGCCCTCGCCGAGTTCGACGCGGCGATGGGCGAGATCGACCGGTTGCTCGCCGGCAGTTCTGGCCATCCCTGACGCGGCCTCGCGCGCATTAGGCGTGTATGAAAACTGATCTCCTCTTGACGTTATGTACAGATATCATACATAGACAGAGAAAGAAGGAGATGGCCAATGGCCACAGCTGCACATTCCGGCGTCCCCGCCAAAGCGCCTAGCCGCAAGGATCTGAGCGGTCCGGCGCTGCGCACCTTTTTCCGCATTGCCGACGCCTGGGGCCTTAAGGAAGCCGAGCAGATGAAGCTTCTCGGGCTCGAAAGCCGCTCGACCTTCCAGACCTGGAAGCGCGGCGCCGTCGCGGCGATTCCCAAGGATGCGCTGGAGCGCATCTCCTATGTCATGGGGATCTACAAGGGGCTGAAGATGCTCCTGCCCCGTACCGCCAACGAATGGGTACGCAAACCCAATGAGGCGCCGCTGTTCGCCGGACGCCCGGCGATCGAGCGGATGGCCTCGGGCAATGTCGCCGATCTCTACGTGGTGCGCCAATATATCGACGCGCAGCGCGGCTGATGGATGCTATTGCGACGACGCAAGTGCGGTGGCAACCGTGCTATCGGATCGTCGCAAGCCGGTTCCCGCCCATATCGCTGTTTGAAGACGTAGCGGATCCGGCCGATTTAGAAGCGGTCTATGCGATCGAGGCGATGACCAACGACCGGCTTCGCGACGAGGTCGGGGACCTCGCGCTCGTCCCATCGGAGGACCGCGTATCGGGACCCGGGACATCGGCAATCATGGCAGCCTTCACCCACCTCAATCCAGATGGCAGCCGATTCTGTGACGGCAGTTTCGGGTTGTTCTATGCTGCCAACACCATCGAGACAGCGGTTGCCGAGACGAGCCATCACCGAACCCGCTTCATGGCGTACACCCACGAACCGGCGCAGGAACTCGACATGCGCGTCTACGCGGTCGACTTGGAAGCCATGCTCCACGATATTCGCGGCCTGCGCGATGAACGCCCTGCCCTCTACGCCCCGGACAGTTATGCCGCCGGCCAGGCGCTTGGCCGACACCTGCGTGAGCAAGGTTCGGATGGCATCGTATACCAAAGCGTGCGCGACACCGACGGCGAGTGCGCCGCGGTGTTCCGCCCTCGCCTACTCGCAAACTGCCGACAGGAGCGGCACCTGTGCTACGTTTGGGATGGCCAGGCGATTGTCACCGTCTACGAGAAGAAGACATTCACCTAAAGATCCTGTGGACAAGCTAGCCTTTCGGCATCGAGTGACGCCTGTCAGGAATAGACCCCGGCAGCCATACGATCGAGATCTTCCATGACGATATCGATATCGCCATTCGCAACCAATTCCGCAGCCGTTTTCCCAACTCCAGAAAGGGGTTGATGCTTGAACCAGATAACCGCCTTGCCTTCTTCGCCTGCGAGCTCTGCCGCTCGCGTTATAACTCGGGCTATTTCCTCCAGTTTAATCTGCACGGTCGGGGCGGAGGGATACAGAGTCATGGCCTTACGATCCAGGCGAGCAACGCGAGCCAAATGCGCCATGGAGAAGCGCAGGCGCTCCGCCAGACGACGGGGCGCGATGATCTCATTCTCGCGAATGTCATCCTGGAAGGCTGCAGTCATTGGGCAGTCCATATTCAACATGTGAAGACAAAACTCTCACATCTCAGAACCGCTGAAGATTGTCCTAGCTCCAATGCTGATCGAGCAGGGCTTTCAACGCGGCCTCCGCTTCAGCCCGCGTACCACCGGCATGCGGGAGCAAGGTCAGTTTGAGCCCCTTGCGATCCACCCCCTCCACTTTCAGCAATGGTTTCCCCCCTTCGGACACGATCGTTTCTGGCTTTCCTGACTTCTTGGGGGATCCTGACCTCTTGGGGGGATCGGCGGCCAGAGCGAGAGCGCGTATGATATCGGGAACCGGCATCGGTGCTGCGCGGTCGGACTGCACCTGAGCGAGACGTCCCGCTTCCGCGAACACACGCTGCCGCCGGTCCTCCGGTTTCAAGAGAGGCTTGATCGCGGTGACATGCTTGATCCTGAGATCCTGTGGGATGGCAAAGGCCGCCATCAGTTCTGCCGGCAGTCGGGCAAGGTCGAGATAGCGGCTGAGCCAGCTTTCCGTGACGTTGATCCGCTCGGCCATGACCTTCTGGCGACCTTCATAATAGGCGTCGAGCGCGCGCAGATAATCGCGCGCGCGCTCCAGATCGCTAAGGTCGTCGCGCGCCCGGTTTTCCAGGTCCGCAAGCCGGAAAGCCTCTTCGTCGGTAAGGCTGCGGATATCGACGAGAAAGCGGAAATCCGGATAGTTGTGGGCGCGCAGCCAACTGATCGTCCAATGCCGGCGCGCGCCACAAATCACCTCGAAATCGAAGGCAGGGTCGTCCTTCACGCGGCGAACGATGGCGGGCATTTCCTGTTTACCCTGCGCCTTGATGCTCTCGATGAGATCGGCGCACCGCTCCTCGTTAAGCAGCGCATATTCGCGGTTATGGCCGACCCACATCCGGCAGCGTGCCGGATCAACGAGTTCATGTGTGCGTGAGACGACACTGCCCGTCGCCAATTCGGCAAGTCGGCTTTCTCGACCCGCCAGGACGCTCGCACCGATGCCAGGGCGCCGCGCCGCTGGGGCTTGCGCCCCCGGGTCGATTCCGGCGACCAGATCAGCCGCGAAGTTGGCGTTTTTCTTGCTCATCATCCACCCCTTCTACCCAGAATTGCACCGGTGCAATTTTGCTCGCATCAGGCGAGGCCCTCCTTGCGCAAACGCGCCAGATGGCTGGGCCACATCGACCGGATGTCGACCTCGATTTCACTGTTCACGCCGTCGAGATAGGCGAGGCAGCGGTTGCGCACCGCCGAACTGGTGACAGGTCCGTCAAGCTCATAGACGGTCATTAGCCGCGCCGTCGCATTGTCGATTTCCGCCGAATCCTTGAGCGGTGTGCGCACGATCGCGTGGCCGAAAAGGGTCCGCATCAGGTTCAGCAATTCCTTCTGCATCGACTTGTTCTCGTCAACCTTGGAGGCGACGAAGCGCAGAAACTGCAGCGACGGGGCCAAGCCGCGATCGGCCAGCGTCTCGATGGTCTCGTCGAGCATGGCGAGGAAGGCTGCAGTCGACGAGAAGTCCATCACCGTCGGCGGGACCGGCACGACCAGCGCATTGGCCGCACGCAGCACCGAAAGCGAGATCGCGCCGAGCGCCGGCGGCGGGTCGAGAACGACGACATCGAACCGATCGGCTATGCTCGCAATGCCTTGTGCCATGCGGTCGATCAGGTTCCCCTGCCCGCGCGCCATACGCGCCGCGATTTCATATTCCGACTGGAAGAGCCGCAGATTAGCCGGGACAAGCTCGAGGCCGTCGAAGTGAGTCTTGCGCAGGGCGTAATCGAGCGACTCCATGTCGTCGTGCCGCAGGAACGGATAGAGCGTGTCCTCCTCGGTTAGGTCGAGGTCGGGAACATAGCCGAACAGGGTCGTTGCCGACGCCTGGCTGTCGCAATCTATGAGGGCCACCCGGTAACCCTTGATCGCGAGATATTGGGCCAGATGCACCGACAGGGTCGATTTCCCGACCCCGCCCTTGAAGTTCTGCACCGCGATGACGCAGCAGGGGTCGTTGGCAGCCCGCCAGGGCCGGGTGCCGAACAATCCCCGCATGTCGTTGAGCTGAGCCAGGGTATAACCGACGCGCCGATTATTTTCGGTTCGCGGAGGCGGCGGCAAGCGGCCGTCCTTCTCGGCCTCGCGAATGGCCGCCGCGGTCCGGCCGACCAGTTCGGCCGCTTTACCGATCGGGAAGGTGGGCTCGCGCCGTTCGTCCGCCCGGGCGCTACGCGCAGAGTCGCGAAGCCGCTCGAGAACAGAGCTGGTCCGTTGTGCAAGCGTTGAGACGGACAGCAGATCCTGCGTGCCCTCAATATCGAGTGATGCAGCCAA